>JBJOIR010000001.1:0-124136 GCA_046047055.1 Pseudomonadota bacterium
CACTGCAACCAACTTCCGCGACATGCAAGCCAAGCACCCTGGCCGCGCACTCGAGAAGGCTGTCAAGGGCATGCTGCCCAAGGGCCCACTCGGTTACGCCATGATCAAGAAACTCAAGGTGTATGGCGGCGCAGAGCACCCACACACCGCCCAACAGCCTAAAGTGCTGGACATCTAAGGAGCCTTGAGATGATTGGTGAATGGAACAATGGCACAGGCCGTCGCAAATCCAGCGTCGCCCGCGTGTTTCTGAAAAAAGGCACTGGCAAGATCACGGTGAATGGCAAGGACATCCAAGCCTACTTCGGCCGTGAGACTTCGATCATGATTGCCAAGCAACCCCTCATGTTGACCAACCATGCCGAAACTTTCGACATCATGATCAACGTGCACGGCGGTGGCGAATCCGGTCAAGCCGGCGCTTCACGCCACGGCATCACTCGCGCCCTGATTGACTACGATGCTTCGCTCAAGCCAATGCTGAGCCAAGCTGGTTTTGTCACCCGTGACGCTCGTGAAGTCGAACGTAAAAAGGTGGGTTTCCACTCTGCGCGTCGTCGCAAGCAGTTCTCGAAGCGTTAATTCGCTTTTCTGCTTCTCAAAAAGCCGCACCGGTTCGCCGTGGCGGCTTTTTGTTTGGGGGCTTCATTCAAATGCCCATAACCCCAGTAGCGTTACTGCGGCCTTTGCCCTCTAATTCCCGACCAACGCGCTATACTATTTGTCACTGAACTCGGAGATAAACCATGAGCGCTGTTGCTGAAAACGTCCAGACTGAAATGCCTGCCCCCATTGTCTTTACCGACAGTGCGGCTGCCAAAGTGGCAGACCTGATCGCGGAAGAGGGCAACCCTGATTTGAAATTGCGCGTGTTTGTGCAAGGCGGCGGCTGCTCGGGTTTCCAGTATGGTTTCACTTTTGATGAAATCACCAATGAAGACGACACCACCATGAGCAAAAATGGGGTGTCGTTGTTGATTGACGCCATGAGCTACCAGTACCTGATCGGTGCCGAAATCGATTACAAAGAAGACCTGCAAGGGGCCCAGTTCGTCATCAAGAATCCCAACGCCACCTCCACTTGCGGATGCGGCTCGTCGTTTTCGACCTGATTTGAAAATCGTGCGAGCAACGCTCGCCTGATCTCAGCGGGGGTAAATCGCCCCCAACACACGGGCGCCTCTGGCGCCCGTGACGCTTGGCAAGCTGGCTGTTTCGCGGTGAATGGTTTTAAAGGCCAGCCAAGCAAACGCCGCCGCCTCCACTTGCAAAGGCGGTAAGCCATGTTCTTCACTGCTGCAGACCGTTAACTGGGGCAGATGGTGCGCCAGTCGCCGCATCAGGTGACCATTCAATGCGCCACCACCACACACAATCAATTGCCGTGCATCACGGGCAAAGCGTTGCACATCGTTGGTGCAGGCCAAAGCGGTGAATTCGGTCAGCGTGGCCTGAACATCGACCGCTGCAAGGCCCGGGTGCTGGTGCAAATGCAGAGCAAGCCACGAAGGGTTGAACAAATCGCGTCCGGTGCTTTTGGGCGGCTGGGTTTGCAAAAATGGTTCGGCCAGCAGCGCTGACAACAGAGGCGGATGGACACGGCCCTTTGAGGCCCATGTGCCATCGCGGTCAAAGGCCTCACCTGTCTGAAGCTGGCACCAATGGTCCATCAAGGCATTGCCGGGGCCGCAGTCCCAGCCGGTCACCAAGGCGCCCGGATTGAGCACGCTGATATTTGAGATGCCCCCAATGTTGAGGACCGCCACCACCGATTGAGCTTGTGCAAAAACACCGTGATGAAAGCCCGGGACCAGCGGGGCGCCTTGACCACCTGCCGCCAAATCGCGGCTGCGAAAGTCGGCCACCACATCCACGCCCGTGAGTTCGGCCAACAAAGCGGGGTTGATCAATTGCAAGGTGTAACCCACGGCGGCTTGTTGTTGTGCTGCGTCGCCGTCGAATTCCAGGGGGCGATGGCGAACGGTTTGGCCATGGGCGCCAATGGCCGTGATCTGCAGTGCCTGCAAGTGACACTGGTTCAGCAAGTCCTGAACCACATGGGCGTAGTGCCGCGCAATCTGGTTGCCGGCCAATGCACTGCGGTGCAATTCGTCGGGCCCAGATTGGTTCAGGGCCAACAACTCGGATTTGAAGGACTCGTCAAAAGGCCTGAATGCGTGGCCTTTCACTTGCACGTGACCGTTGGGGGCAATGGCCACCAAGACACCATCAACACCGTCCAAAGAGGTGCCAGACATCAGGCCAATAAAGTATTCGGTCATGGTGCGTGGCAGAAAAGAATGTCGCGGGAAGGGGAACAATGGGGCCAGGTTCGCCGGTCACAAAAAAGGGCCTTGCGGCCCTTTTTGATCACTGCGCGGCACCCTCTCGCATGAGGGCGGCGGCTTGCAGCTGGGCTCGTGCTGAGGCTGAAGTGGACTTGAACCGCGCCATGCCCGTGGGGCTGAGCGGCGTGCTTTGAGCCTGTTGGATGATTTTTTCAGGGTCCACGTGGGTGCCGTTGACACGGAACTCAAAGTGCAAATGAGGTCCGGTGGACATGCCGGTGGAACCCACCGCACCAATCGCTTGGCCTTTTTGCACGGTCTGGCCTTTTTGCACATGGATACGGCTCAGGTGGGCATACACCGTAGAGTGGTTGCCGCCATGGCGAACAATCACCATGTTGCCGTAACCGCCTTGCACTCCCGCAAAGTCGACCACGCCATCGCCAATGCTGAGGGCCGGCGTGCCAGTGGGGGCGGCATAGTCAACGCCCAAGTGGGCTTTCATGGTTTGCAACACGGGGTGCAACCGCATGCTGAAGCCGCTGGTCTTGCGCGAAAACGCCACAGGCGATGCCAAGTAAGCTCGGCTCAGACTTTTGCCGTCCAAACTGTAGTAGTCGCCTTTTTGGCCGGGCTCTTGGTGCCAAACCGCTTGGTAAGACTTGTTGTCGTTGTTGAATTCGGCGGTCAACACGCGGCCTGTGCGAACCGGTTCACCATCGGCTTCTAGGACTTCGTAGACTACTGAAAAACGCGCACCCTTTCGTAGGGTCCGGTGAAAGTCAATTTGGCTGGAAAAGATCTGGGTCAGTTGGCCAATGATGGCATCGGGCAAGCGGGCTTCGTCTGCAGCATCGTAGAGCGAGCTGGCCACCGTTCCACCCGTCATGCGGATCGCCGCGTTCATGGGAGAGGTTTCGAGGGTGGCTTGCAAACCCTCCGGCGTGCGCTTGACCACGAGGCGCTGGAAGAGCGTATCTGATTCGCTGTTCAGCCACCGCACATGGAGCTTGAGCAAGCGCTGTTGTTCATCGGCTTCGGCGACCACCGAGCGGCCCGATTGTCTCAGGGCCTGTTTGGCTAGGGGGTTTTTGCGCAGGTAGTTGGCCGCTTCGGGGTCGACCATGCCCAAACGACGCAGCAGGCTTTCGGGGGTGTCCGATGAGCGCGTGCTGTCGGTGCGGCGCAGGCTCATGTTGATCTGGTCGAGCATTTGGGCTTGCTCTTCGAGCTTGGCGATTTCGACCGGAACCGTCACCGTCACCACCGGTTGTGCTGAGATGTCAGGACCAAAATTAGCAATCGCAAAAGCCCCACCGCCGCCAGCGAGCAGAACGGATCCCAAGGTCATGCTGATGGTTTTGGGGTGAAGACTCAGCCAGCGTGCAATGGTTTGGCGCGCAAATGCCAAATGGGGATGTTGTCCGTCCAGCCAGACCAAAGCCTTTTGGAGGGCTAAGAGTGCGACGCCCAGCACATAGGCGCACAGGAACAAAATTCCTATGAAAGACGCGTACAGCCGAGATTGAAAACGGGCAAACAAGGGCATCGAAGAGGGTGTTTTTGCAATCCACATCCACGTGAAGATGGGACTTTGCAATTTGCGCAATCGGGTCAGCCCTAAAATGGGTGACTGACGGTAAAAGGCCATTGTACCGCTCAATATCGAATCGACTTTAGAAAAAACCCTTATGAATCAAGCGCTTGTTACAAAATTTCCGGTCACGGACAAGACCCGTAACGCTTTAGAAGTCACCTTGCGTGGCTGTGAAGAGTTGATTCCGAAGGAGGATTGGCTACAAAAGTTAGCAAAATCGGAAGCCACCGGGGTTCCCTTGCGCATCAAGTTGGGCCTGGACCCGACCGCACCTGATATCCATTTGGGGCATACCGTGGTGCTGAACAAGATGCGCCAGTTGCAAAACCTGGGGCACCAAGTGATCTTCTTGATCGGTGACTTCACCAGCCTGATCGGTGACCCTTCGGGCCGCAACAGCACACGACCGCCGCTCACCTCCGAACAAATCAAGCTGAACGCTGAGACCTATTACAAGCAGGCCAGTTTGGTGCTCGACCCTGCCAAGACCGAAATTCGCTACAACAGCGAATGGAGTCTGCCCTTGGGGTCGATGGGGATGATCCAATTGGCGGCCAAGTACACCGTGGCCAGGATGATGGAGCGCAACGACTTCCACGACCGATTCAAGGCTGGCACGCCCATTTCGGTGCACGAATTTTTGTACCCGCTGATGCAGGGCTATGACTCGGTGGCCCTCAAATCTGACCTCGAACTCGGCGGCACGGATCAAAAGTTCAACCTGCTGATGGGTCGCCATTTGCAGGCTGAATATGGCCAAGAGCCGCAATGCATTTTGACGATGCCCTTGTTGGAGGGCTTGGATGGCGTGGACAAAATGTCCAAGTCCAAGAACAACTACATCGGTATCGCAGAAGACCCCAACAGCATGTTTGCCAAAGTGCTCAGCATCTCTGATGTGTTGATGTGGCGTTGGTTCACTTTGTTGTCATTCAAGTCCATGGCCGAAATTGAGGCTTTGAAAAAAGAAGTCGATGGCGGGCGCAACCCCAAAGATGCCAAGGTCATGTTGGCCAAAGAACTCACAACCCGCTTTCACAGCGCCGCTGCGGCCGATGCGGCTGAGCAAGATTTCATCAACCGCAGCAAAGGGGGGGTGCCTGAGGACATTCCTGAAGTGTCTTTGTCGGGTGCGCCCTTGGGCATTGGCGCCTTGCTCAAAGCGGCCGGTTTGGCGCCCTCCACCACCGAGGCTGGCCGCTTGATTGACGGCGGCGGTGTGCGCGTGGACTCCAGCGTGATCAGCGACAAAGGGTTGAAGCTCGAGGCGGGCACCTACGTGGTGCAAGTGGGCAAGCGCAAGTTTGCCAAAGTGACCTTGAGCTGATGCGCCCCTGCGCCTGTCTCCCCATTCATCGCTCATTGAACACCCACCCAAGCCGATGAAAAACCTTGACGCTTGGATGACGCCCAAACGGATGCTGTGGCTCTCGGTGATGGTGGCCTTGATCACCATTGGTTTGAAAACCTTGGCCTGGTGGTTAACCGATTCGGTGGGCCTGTTGTCGGACGCCATGGAGTCGTTGGTCAATTTGGCCAGCGCTATTTTTGGTTTGATGATGGTGACGGTGGCGGCCATGCCCGCGGACGATGAGCACCCCTACGGCCATCACAAAGCCGAATATTTTTCTTCCGGGTTCGAGGGCATCCTGATTGTTGTTGCGGCATTGGGCATCATTTGGGCGGCCGCCCATCGCCTGTTTGATCCGCAACCCATTGAACAAGTGGGCTGGGGCTTGGCCTTGTCGGTGGGCAGCTCGGCCCTGAATGGTGTCTTGGCCTGGTTGATGTTCAGAGCCGCCAAACAGCACCGTTCGCTGGCGCTGGAGGCCGATGCCCGGCATTTGGTGACCGATGTCTGGACTTCTGCCGGTGTCGTCGTGGGCATTGGCTTGGTGGGCGTCACGGGTTGGTTGTGGTTGGACGCGGTGGTGGCCATGGGTGTTGCATTGAACATCTTGAAAGAGGGCGCCCACCTGATTTGGTTGTCATCGCAAGGTTTGATGGACGAAGCACTGGAGCCCGAAGTTTTGGCGGATGTGCAAAAAGTATTGGACAGCTTTTCCCATCAGCGCGGAGAGACCGAGATCATCCGTTTTGACCACCTGAACACCCGCAAGGCGGGGCAGCGCCGCTTTGTCGATGTGCACATGCACATGCCCGCAAGCTGGACCTTGGGGCGCGCCGCCGCTTTGCGTGGCAGCGTTGAACAAGCGTTGATGAGTGAAGTGCCCGGTTTGCGCGCCACCATCCAGCTGCTGCCCAGCGATGTAGAAGCTCATTTTCAAGATACCCGGGACCTGAAATGAGGGTGGTGTTGCAGCGGGTGAGCGAAGCCAGTGTGAAGGTCGAAGGCGAGTTGATCGGCCGTATTGGCCCCGGCTTGCTGGTGTTGCTGTGTGCAGAAAAAGGCGATACCGATGAGGTCGCCGACAAAATGCTTGCCAAAATTTTGAAGCTGCGCATCTTTGGTGACCACAGTGGGAAGATGAATTTGAGCGTGCAAGATGTTTTTGGGGGCTTGCTGATCGTCAGTCAATTCACCTTGGCAGCGGATGTGACTTCTGGCACCCGACCCGGGTTTTCTGCTGCTGCAGCCCCCGAAGAAGGCCGTCGCCTTTATGACTATTTTGTTGACCGCGCCAAGCAATTGCATCCTGTCGTTCAAACTGGCCGGTTTGCCGCTGACATGAAAGTGGCCTTGGTCAATGACGGGCCCGTGACCATTCCCATATCCCTGCGCGCATCCGGCGTTTGAGTGGAAAATACCCGCCTCATTGTTGAGAATTTTTGAAATGAAAAAACTGCTTTGGACCGCATGTGTTGTCGGCTTGTTGGGGGCGTCTGGCCTCCAGGCGCAAGAATCCATGGTTCGCGTCGCGCGAATTCAGGCGTTGGGCAAAACCCATGCCCCTCAAGCCCCGCTGGATGTGTATGACGTTCGGATGCAATCCCCCAAGTCGGCGATGTTTTCGCAAGATGGCAAGAAGTTGTACATCAATGCGCTCGAAGGCGGGCAAACGCTGGTCTACAGCTACCCAGATTTGCAAGCACTGAAGGCGATTGACCACACCTTCGGTCCGGCAGATGCTGCGCTGTTTCAAAACGAAACCACGGTGTTTGGTTACCCGTATTTCCATGGCAAACCTGGCCAACACAACCATTTCTTGGGCAAGCCCGTCGAGATGGCGGTATCGCACAACGGCAAATACCTGTGGGTGCCCTACTACCGACGCAGCTTTGATTTGAACGCTTCTTCGCCCTCGGCCATGGCCATCATTGACATGCAAACCGACAAAGTGGTGCGCGTGATGCCCACGGGTCCTTTGCCTAAATACGTGGCCATTTCACCCGATTCGCGGCAAGCAGTGGTCACCCATTGGGGCGACAACACAGTGGGTGCGTTGGACATCAGTGCAGAGCACCCGCGTGATTTCCGTTACATCGGCCACTGGGTGGTTGAACGCAAATTGCCCACCGAGGGCATCAAAGGCAACAGAGACAACAATTGCGGTTTTTGCTTGCGTGGCACGGTGTACACGCCCGACGGTCAAACCGTGCTGGTCGCCCGCATGGGCGGTGGCGGTGTGGCCGGTTTTGAAGCCGCGACGGGGCGCTATTTGGGCACCGTGACCGACATCGTGCCCAACCCCCGCCACATGGTGATCAGTCACGACGGGCAAACACTCTATGTCAGTGGCAATCAAAGCGGGTTGGTTGGCCGCTATGACCTGGGGGCTTTGGTGCAGGCCCTCAAAGGGGCTGGTGCGCAGCGTGTGGCCGGGCCGGGTGGCCGCAGTTTGAGTGTGGGCTTGGGCGTGCGCACCATCGAGTTGAGCCCAGACCATCGCAGCTTGTACGCGGCCATCAACAACGAGGCGCGACTGGTCAAAGTCGATCTGGCTTCTTGGTCTGTGGTGGCCCGCAGCGAGGTCGACCCCTTCACCGTGGGCTTGGCTGTGAGCCCCGACGGTAAAACCATTGTGACCACCAGCCAAGGGCGCGACATGGTGGGCGGATACTCGGTGGGCATCTACCGCGACACCAGCCGCTGAGGCGCATTCATCAGGCCAACGATAATCGGGGCATGACTGCCCCTTCTCTTGCCGCGAACGCGCTTCGCTTTGACCAGCTCACGCTGACCCCCGCAACGCTGCACAACCTCGAACAACTGGGCTACTCCCAGATGACGCCAATTCAGGCGGCCAGTTTGCCGCTGACATTGGCCGGTCACGATTTGATCGCTCAAGCCAGCACCGGCAGTGGCAAAACCGCGGCCTTTGGCGTTCCCTTGATTGAGCGACTTGACTCGACAGGTGCCCCCAGTCTGTCCGTGCAAGCGGTGGTGCTGTGCCCCACGCGCGAGCTGGCTGACCAAGTGACGCAAGAGATTCGCCGTCTGGCGCGCGCACGTCAAAACGTCAAAGTGGTGACGTTGTGTGGCGGTGTGGCCTTGCGTGGCCAAACGCTCAGCCTCGAGCATGGTGCCGATGTGGTGGTGGGTACACCCGGGCGCATCTTGGACCACCTTGAGCGAGGCTCGTTGAGCCTTGCGCAGGTGAACACGCTGGTGCTGGACGAGGCCGACCGCATGCTGGACATGGGCTTCTTTGACGACATCGCCAAAGTGGTACGCCAATGCGCCAAACAACGGCAAACCCTGTTGTTTTCGGCCACTTACCCCGAGGGCATTGCCAAGCTGGCCGCGCAATTCATGCGTGCGCCGCAAACCGTCAAGGTCGAAGCACAGCACAGTGCGCACAAAATCCGCCAAATTTATTTTGAAGTGAGCGAGAACCAGCGACTGGATGCGGTGTCCAAGTTGTTGGCGCACTTTCGGCCTGAGCGCACCTTGGCTTTTTGCAATACCAAACAGCAGTGCCGTGATTTGGTGGCGGTGTTGCAGGCGCAAGGCATCAGTGCGTTGGCCTTGTTTGGCGAATTAGAGCAGCGTGAACGCGACCAAGTGTTGGTCCAATTTTCCAACCGGAGCTGCTCGGTGCTAGTGGCGACCGATGTGGCTTCGCGCGGGCTGGATGTTGAAGGTTTAGAAGCGGTGATCAACGTGGACGTGACGCCCGACCCAGAAATTCATATCCACCGCATTGGCCGCACCGGACGGGGCGACGCCGAAGGGCTGGCGCTGACTTTGGCCAGCATGGACGAGATGGGCGCGGTTGGGAAAATCGAGGTCATGCAGGGGCGTGAATCGGCATGGGAGCCGCTGGCCAGCTTGAAACCTGCAGAGGTTGGCCCCTTGCAGCCGCCCATGCGCACCTTGCAAATTGTGGGTGGGCGCAAAGAAAAAATTCGGGCCGGCGATGTCATGGGCGCATTGGCCGGTGAGTGTGGCTTGACCCGTGAACAAGTCGGCAAGATCAATGTGAACGAATTTTCGACCTATGTCGCGGTTCAGGCCGAGTTGGCAAAAAAGGTCGAGGCCCAGTTGTCGCGCGGCAAGATCAAAGGCAAAACCGTCAAGGTGCGTTTGATCTGATTCAACGGTAAGGGTTGCGCAGACCCAATCCGGCCAAGATGTCGATTTCGTAGGCCTCCATGGCCTCGGCATCTTCGGTGCTGGTTTCATGGTCCCAGCCTTGTGCGTGCAAGGTGCCGTGCACCAGCAAATGGGTGTAGTGCGCCGCCAAAGTTTTGCCTTGCTCTTTGGCTTCGCGGGCCACCACTGGTGCACACAGCACCAAATCGGCCATGACCAGCGGGCTTGCTGCGTAGTCAAAAGTCAGGACGTTGGTGGCGTAGTCTTTTTTGCGATAGCCGTGATTCAGCGCACGGCCTTCTTCTTCGCCCACGATGCGCACAGTGATCTCTGCGTCGTCGGTCAATGCATGCCGAATCGCACGCGTGACCGCGTGGCGTGGCAAGGCCGCCCGATGGCGCGCAGCGTGGGGAATGTCGCCAAATTGCAGGGACAGTTGCAGTTGTTTCAAGGCCATAGTGGGAAGATCGTTTGCAGGTTCAAAGTTATGCGTTGCGTTGCGTTGCGTTGCGATGCGATGCGATGCAGCACCAGACGGTGCTCGCGCACCAGTGGGTCATTCGTCGGTGGGCAAAGATTTGCGTCGCGTGGTCACGCCAGCGCGCATCACTGCACTGCCTTGCGCGTCGTAGGCGTCCACAATGCGAGCCACCAAGGGGTGCCGTACCACATCGGCACTGCTGAATCGGGTGAACGCGATGCCCTTGACGCGCTTGAGCACGCGCTCGGCATCGATGAGTCCACTCAGTTGCCCTTTGGGCAAATCGATTTGACTCACGTCGCCCGTGACCACCGCCTTGGCCCCAAATCCGATGCGCGTGAGAAACATCTTCATCTGCTCGGTGCTGGTGTTTTGGGCTTCGTCAAGGATCACAAAAGCGTTGTTCAGTGTGCGTCCGCGCATAAATGCCAAGGGCGCAATTTCGATGGCATTGCGCTCAAACGCTTTTTGTACTTTGTCGTAACCCATCAGGTCGTACAGCGCGTCATACAGTGGGCGCAGGTAGGGGTCGACCTTTTGCGACAAATCGCCGGGCAAGAATCCCAGCCGCTCGCCGGCTTCAACCGCTGGCCGCGTCAAGACAATCCTTTGCACACTGCTGCGCTCCAAGGCGTCCACGGCGCATGCCACCGCCAAATAAGTTTTGCCTGTGCCTGCAGGCCCAATGCCAAAGGTGATGTCGTGGGTGGCAATGCTTTCCAGGTAGGCGGCTTGCACGGGGGTGCGCGCCTTCAAGTCGGCGCGACGGGTTTGCAAGGTGGGCAGTTGGCCTTCTTCTCCCGCACTGTCACCCACCAACATGAGTTGCACCATGTCGGGCGAAATGGGGCGATCGGCACGTTCATAAATGGCTTGCAAAATTTCCATGGCCTGCAGAGCAACGGCCTTGGGGCCATCCACTTTGAATTGTTCGTGGCGGTGCGCAATGCTCACTTGCAAGCCCGCCTCAATGGTGCGCAAGTGCGCATCCATCGGGCCACACAGGTGCGACAAGCGGGTATTGTTGTGCGGCGTGAAGGTGTGTCTGACGATCAAGTGGATAATCCTGTTCGTTGTGGTTTCGACCGGTGTGTGACAGGCCGTTGAACCCTGATTTTCCTCTATACCGTGCAACTTAAGGGCGCCCCTTCATGATTGGCAAACTCACTGGCATTTTGAGTGACAAGAATCCACCCGAAGTGGTGGTGGATTGCCAGGGCGTCGGCTACGAAGTCAATGTGCCCATGAGCACTTTTTACAATTTGCCAGCCACCGGCGAAAAAGTGACCTTGGTGACGCATTTTGTGGTCCGTGAAGACGCGCAAATTTTGTACGGCTTTGCCACCTTGTCCGAGCGTGAGGCGTTTCGTCAACTCATCAAAATTTCTGGCGTTGGGCCCCGCACAGCGCTCAGCGTGTTGTCCGGCATGAGCGTGGCCGATTTGGCACAGGCCATCACCACGCAAGAAGTCGGGCGCTTGGTCAAAGTGCCAGGCATTGGCAAAAAGACGGCCGAGCGTTTGCTCTTGGAGCTCAAGGGCAAGCTGGGCGGCGACTTGGGCGGGTTGTTTGCCGTGAACACCAGCGATGCGCACAGCGACATTCAGCAAGCCTTGTTGGCGCTGGGTTACAGCGACAAGGAAGCCGCCGCAGCCCTCAAAAGCTTGCCTGCCGATGTGGGGGTCAGCGAGGGCATCAAGTTGGCGCTCAAATCCTTGAACAAATAAAGCAGAACTGAGCCATGAGCATCCGCACCGACGACTTTGCGCCCCAGCCCGAGCCCCGTGTGATTTCGGCCTCTCCCGTGTCGCACCAAGAGGAGGCGATCGAGCGGGCCCTGCGGCCCAAGCTGCTGGACGAATATGTCGGCCAAGTCAAAGTGCGCGAGCAGTTGGAGATCTTTATCAGCGCCGCCAAGATGCGCCAAGAGCCGCTCGACCACGTGCTGCTGTTCGGTCCTCCAGGCTTGGGCAAGACCACGCTCAGCCACATCATTGCGGCCGAGTTGGGCGTCAACTTGCGCCAAACCAGTGGCCCGGTGCTGGAGAAGCCCAAAGATCTGGCGGCTTTACTGACCAATTTGGAGCGCAACGATGTGCTCTTCATCGACGAGATTCACCGCTTGTCGCCCGTGGTCGAAGAAATTTTGTACCCCGCGCTCGAGGACTACCAGATCGACATCATGATTGGCGAAGGCCCTGCCGCCCGCAGCATCAAGCTCGACCTGCAGCCTTTCACCTTGGTGGGGGCCACGACGCGTGCCGGCATGTTGACCAACCCCTTGCGCGACCGTTTTGGCATTGTGTCGCGGCTCGAGTTTTATACGCCTGAAGAACTGACCCGCATCGTGACGCGCAGTGCGGGCTTGCTCAAAGCCCCGATTGATGCCGAAGGGTCATATGAAATCGCCCGCCGTTCGCGCGGCACGCCCCGCATTGCCAACCGCTTGTTGCGTCGGGTACGCGATTTTGCCGATGTGAAAGGCGATGGCCAAATTCACAAAGTGCTGGCGCAAAAAGCGTTGGTCATGTTGGATGTGGATCCCGAAGGTTTTGATTTGATGGACCGCAAACTGCTTGAAGCCGTGATCCATCGCTTTGATGGCGGACCCGTGGGCCTCGACAACATTGCCGCCAGCATTGGCGAAGAGCGCGACACCATTGAAGATGTGATCGAGCCCTATTTGATTCAGCAAGGGTATTTGCAGCGCACGCCTCGCGGCCGCATGGCCACTTTGGCGGCTTTCAGGCATCTGGGGGTCACGCCGCCCAAGTCTTTCGGTCAGTGAGTGGGCGCCTGCCACTCAGGTGCTGGTTTCTTCTTTGCCCACAGCCTCTAAATGGCGGGTGTCGCCCCAGCCCACCAATGTCATTCCTTCTGGTGTCCACAGCAAGCGGTTGACCGCCGTGTTGGTCAACTGCCAAGTGCGCGGTGCTTGCAACTCCAAGCGGGTAGCGGCCCGGTACAAAATATCCAGCACACCGCCGTGTGCCACCAGCACAATGTTGTGACCGCTGTGCCTGGCGGCTATGTCGTTCACCGTGGCGACCACCCGCTCACGCAGCGCCACCAACGATTCACCACCACCGGGAGGCGTCCAATCTGGGGTGCGTTTGCGCCAATGCCAAGCGTGATCGGGTAACTCGGTTTCAATCTCGGTGTACGTGCGTCCTTGAAACGCGCCAAAGTGGCGCTCGCGCAAACCCACATGGGTTGCAACTGTTTGGCCGATGGTCTGTGCGATCGCTTGTGCGGTGGTCAGCGCCCGAGACAAATCGCTGGCATAGACCGCGTCAATGGTCTCGCTTTCGGCCAGCGCACGTGACAAATGCTGCGCTTGACGCAAGCCTGTCTCGTTGAGCGGGATGTCCAAGTGCCCTTGCAAGCGGGTGTCCACGTTCCAAGCAGTTTCACCGTGGCGAATGGCCAATATGCGGGTGGGTTCCATGGACAGTTTTCTTTAGCGGGGCAGTTCAATGTTGACCCGACGCTCGCCAATGGGTGGGTTCGGGAAGTTCGCCAATGCCGCTTTGAACAAGGTGGCAAAAACAATTTCACTGTCGCGCCAAGGTCCGGCATGAACCGCACGGGTTTCATAGACCACCATGCCCGATTTCAGGTCGCGCATGATCAGGCTGACTTCACGTCGGTAATGCGTGGGGGGTGGAAATCGCATGCCCAATCCCACACCCATGTGCGAGTTCAAGCCCGAGCTGAAGGTCAAGCTGCCAAAAGGCGTCCAGCCCGGCCCCACGGGTCGGCCCCAGGCATCGGCCGGATATTGCGTGCCACTGAAGCCGACGGTCACGCTCAATTGGGCCGCCGCATCGTTGCGCACCATGCCAACGGCCGTCATGGCCGCTTGGGCTTGTTGCTCGGCTAAACCCGCTTCGGGGTTGTTCAGTTGCGAGGGCAAACGCTCAAAGCGGTAGGGCGAGATCTGCAAGTTCATGCCCTCAGGGGCGGCGCTGATGGACACCACATCGCTGTCGATCAGGCGCATCGAAGCACAACCTGACAGCAGGGCCAAGCCCAAAGCGGTCAGGGCCCATGAGAAAAGTCGCGCACCCTTGAACATGGCTGAGCTCATGTGCTTACATCGCAATCACTTGAATGCCCGGCAGGCCTGGCTCGCTGAAGCTTTCTTCGTCGAAAGCCTTGTCGCCGTCATCGGATTCAATGCCGGTGATCTTCAAATCTTTGAACCCATGCAGCTTGGCGTCCATCAGATGCGAGGGCACGACGTTTTGCAAAGCAGCAAACATGTTTTCAATGCGGCCAGGATGCTTTTTTTGCCACTCGCGCAGCATGTTGCCCACTTGCAGGCGTTGCAGGTTTTCTTGGCTGCCGCAGAGCGTGCAGGGAATGATGGGGAACTGACGGTGTTCGGCCCAGCGGATCAAGTCGCTCTCTGCGACATATGCCAAGGGCCGGATCACCATGAACTCGCCGTTGTCACTGACCAGTTTGGGCGGCATGCCTTTGAGCTTGCCACCAAAGAACATGTTCAAAAAGAAGGTCTGCAGCATGTCGTCGCGGTGGTGGCCCAAGGCCAGCTTGTTGCATTTGAGCTCGCGCGCCACACGGTACAAAATGCCCCGGCGCAAGCGACTGCAAAGGCTGCACATGGTTTTGCCTTCAGGGATTTTGTCTTTCACAATCGAATAGGTGTCTTGCGTTTCGATGTGAAATTCAACGCCCAGCTCTTTCAAGTAAGCCGGCAGGATGTGATCTGGAAAGCCAGGTTGTTTTTGATCGAGGTTGACTGCCACCAACTCGAAATCGACAGGTGCGCGAGCCTTCATTTTGAGCAAGATGTCCAACATGCCATAGCTGTCTTTGCCGCCCGACATGCAGACCATGATGCGGTCGCCGGCTTCGATCAAATTGAAGTCCGAAATGGCTTGACCCATTTGCCGGCACAAACGTTTTTCGAGCTTGTGGGTTTCACGCTCAATTTTGACCGCTTTGGCGGCTTCTGCGGCTTCGTTATCCAGCCAGGTTTTTTCGCTTGTTGTGTTCATGGGGTCACCACTGTCCTGTTTCCATGCGAATAGCCACTTCGCAGTCTTCAAAAATTTCTAGTTTGGCGATTTTCACGCGCACGCCCAACACACCGGGCAACTGCATCAAGCGATTGGACAATTTGCCAATCAGCGTTTCGAGCAGGTTCACGTGTTCAGCCGTGCATTCTTCGATGATGATTTTTCGCACCTTGCGGTAATCCAGCACATGGTGGATGTCGTCGTCGCTGGGCAGCAGGGGTTGCGTTCCGAGGTTCAATTCGGCGTCAACTTGTATGGGTTGTGGCTCGGTTTTTTCGTGCTCAAGAATCCCCAAGTTTGCGTCAAAGCGCAAACCTCGAAGCTCCAGTGTTTGGTGTCCGGCAGGCGTTTTCATGGTGCGGATTTGATTTTGAAAATTTCCACCCCAACCGCCTCACAGTCGGGGTACACATCGGGCTTGCACGTCGACAAGCGAACCGCTTGAACTTGTGGGTGCGCGAGCAATTCACACATCAGGTCGTCGCACAAGGTTTCTTGCAAAACAATGTGGCCCTGAGCGACGCGGCGGGCAATGACACCACGGATGAAGTCGTAGTCGACGACTTCAGACAAATCGTCGTTCGCAGAAGTGGACGCGCTGTAAGGCACGAACAACTCCACATTGAAGACGATGCGCTGGGGCCCATGCTTTTCAAAGTCGTGAGCGCCAATGCGCACATCCACGGTGTGGTTGCGCAAAAACAATCGGCGGCAATCCAGCGCCAATTGGCCGATGGCCGTGTGGTGAACATTGTTCATGAGGTCTCGCCGGGTTCGCTCAAAAACATCACATCGCGCGCCAACGGAACCAAATGTTGCCCGTTGTCCACGCACACGGTGGTGCCCGTGATGCAGGGGTTTTGTGCCAAAAACAGGCAAGTGGCCGCCACTTGTGCGGCATCGATGGGGTGGCGCATCAAATTGACGCGGCTGGCACGGTCAAAGTTTTCTTGTGTTTGTGGGCCGCTCAAGAACATCAGACCCGGAGCCACGCCACACACCCGCAATGCAGGAGCCAGAGACTGAGCTTGTAAAGCCACCGAGCGTTCCAAGGCCAACTTGGACACGGTGTAAGAAAAATAATCCGGGTTCAGGTTGAACACTTTCTGGTCCAAGATGTGAATCACGCTGCGTTGGCCCGGCACGATCGCTGTGGGGCTTTGTTGTGCCATGAGCGAGGCCA
The DNA here is from genome assembly GCA_046047055.1 of Pseudomonadota bacterium. Classification (GTDB taxonomy): domain Bacteria; phylum Pseudomonadota; class Gammaproteobacteria; order Burkholderiales; family Burkholderiaceae_C; genus Limnohabitans_A. The sequence goes on from JBJOIR010000001.1 coordinate 16,092, forward strand.
AGGTCAGAGGGGCCATCAGGTTGACCTCTATTTGTTGGCGTGCGCCTGTTTGGTCGATGGCCAGACCGGTGTCGGGTTCAAACATCGAGGCGTTGTTGACCAAACAGTCCAGCGGACCGTGTCGGTGCACGATGTCGGCCATCATGCGTTCCACCTCGGTGGTCTGAGACAGATCGGCTTGCACCAATTCGACACACGCCCCTTGGGCCCGCAACTCGGCTTGCAATGCCTGTGCAGCCGTCGCAGAGCGTTGGTAATGGCACCAGACGCGCCAACCCGCTGCCGAAAATTGGCGAACGATTTCTGCGCCCAGGCGGTGAGCGCCTCCGGTGATCAGAACTTGTTTCATAGACGGTAAGTTGTGCAGACAGGACGGCACAGTGGCTTATTGGGCAGACGAAGGGTTGAATTATCGGGCAAGCGCTGATGGAGGGCCTTGGCCCGCCCGCTAAACCCGTAACGCCTTCGGCGACAATCGCTGTCGTGAACACGCACAGCAAGACCGAAACCTCTGCATTGCCCCAACGCATCCACCACGCCATTGCAAAGGCAGGAGGTTGGATGGGGTTTGACCGCTTTATGGCCATGGCCTTGTACGAGCCGGGTTGGGGTTATTACACCAATGCGCTGCAAAAATTTGGATCTATGCCAGCCTCGGGCAGTGACTTTGTGACGGCGCCGCTCATGTCCCCCTTGTTTGGACAGGCCCTGGCGGTGCAAGTCAAAGAGGCGCTAGTGGCCACGGGCACCCAAGAAGTCTGGGAGTTTGGTGCTGGCACGGGTGCCTTGGCAAAGCAGTTGCTGGCCAGTTTGGGCGATGCCATCGGCCGCTACACCATCATCGATTTGTCGGGTACCTTGCGGGCGCGGCAAGCCGACCACTTGCTCGAATTCGCTGACAAAGTGCGCTGGTTGGACCATTGGCCCGAGGTCATCGAGGGTGTGGTGGTAGGCAATGAGGTGTTGGATGCGATGCCGGTGCAATTGCTGCAACGAAAAAATGGCGTTTGGCACGAGCGCGGTGTGGTGAGTGTGGGCGATGGCTTTGCCTGGCAAGACCGACCGACCGACTTGCGACCCCCGATCGACATTGACGGGCAACACGATTACCTCACTGAAATTCATCCTCAGGCCGAGGCTTTCATCACCAGTTTGGCCGAGCGTTTGAAGGCGGGCAAGGGCGGCGCGGCGTTTTTCTTGGACTACGGTTTTCCCGAGGCGGAATACTTTCATCCCCAGCGCCACATGGGCACGGTCATGTGCCATCAATTGCACCAAGCGGACGACAATCCGCTGGTCGATGTGGGCCAAAAAGACATCACCGCCCATGTGAATTTCACGGGCGTGGCGCTGGCGGCACAAAACGCCGGGCTGGAGGTGTTGGGGTATGCCAGCCAGGCTTGGTTTTTGTTGAACCTGGGTTTGGCCGAGCGAATGGCCAACGCCTCGCTGGCCGAGCGCAGTCAGGCACAGCGGCTGATCAATGAACATGAAATGGGCGAATTGTTCAAAGTGATTGGGTTTTCTACCTCGGCAGATTGGGCGGCTTTGGGATTTTCCCAAGGCGACCGATCGCATCGCCTTTAACGGCAGCAAGGTCACGGATGTTGCGTTGGCTGATCGTTGTGTTTCTGGCCCTGGTCATTTTCAGTGGCCTTCAGCCTTGGCTGCAAAAATTGGGATTTGGGCGCTTGCCGGGCGACTTTCGGTTTCGCCTGTTTGGGCGTGAGTGGTTCATCCCCATCACCAGTACCTTGCTGCTCAGCATGCTGGCGGCCGCTATTGCCCGTTGGTTGTGAGGTGTAAGGTTCTCAAAAAGACAGCCGGCTTGAACGTGTTACAGTGCGTCACGCCATTGGCGACTTATGCCTTCTCGCTCTTTCTGAGCCGATAGCGCATCCCGGCAGAGGGATGCCAGTCTTGTCCTCCACTGTGCACATCGACCGCCACGCTTTATTTGCGCTGGTTTCAGACGATTTTTGGCTTCCTTTTTGACGCACCTCTGCACGGTGATGTTCAGTGGCCGACCTCCGGGTTGGCACATCGGGGGCATATTTTTTTTGGCATCAGGGCATGCCAAGAACTTCGCCGCAGCGTCGTCCCAAGAGGCAAACAAAGCGGCAAGACCCCGTTAGTTAAAATAAATGACACAACACAACTGTTCACACCAACCCATCTCCATGGGAAAATTCAGAATTCAACCGTGCTCCAGGGCTTTGCCCAATGGGGCATTCGGGGCTCAAGTTTCCGTGGCCAGTGGCCGCGGCAGCGCCAGCACCGACCGTGTGATGCGATTTGTGCCTGAATTTGCAACGCCAGATGCTGCCAACCAATATGCCCTCAATGAAGGCTTGTTGTGGGTTGAGCGCCAGACGGCCAAACCGATCCTGCTTTGAGAAAGACGTTTTAAATGGCTAAAGAAGAACTGATTGAACTGATGGGCGTGGTGAACGAAGTTTTGCCCGACACACGTTTTCGTGTGACCTTGGACAACGGTCACCAATTGATTGCCTATTCGGCCGGCAAGATGCGCAAAAACCACATCCGCATTTTGGCGGGTGACCGTGTCACGCTTGAGCTCTCACCTTACGATCTGAGCAAAGGCCGCATCAGCTTCCGTCACTTGGCTGGCCGTGCGCCGATGGCCCCACGCCGCCCACCAACCCGTTGATTTTTGCGTTGATCTGCGTCAATGCCTCCGGCACTTGAATCGCAGAACATGACCCCCAAGTGAAGCAACACGGGGGATTTCATGACCACATCATCTGACGCATTGCACATTGTTTGCCCACATTGCCACACCACCAACCGGGTGCGTGAGGCCGACATGGTGCAAGGCCCCAACTGCGGCCATTGCCACCAAGAACTGTTTGAGCAACACCCCTTGACGCTTGATGCGTCCAGCTTTGACAAGCACATTGGCCGCAGCCATGTACCTGTGTTGGTCGACTTTTGGGCCCCGTGGTGCGGCCCCTGCCGCATGATGGCTCCAGCTTTCGAACAAGCCGCTGGGCTGCTCGAGCCCCAAGTGCGGGTGGCCAAACTCAACACCGAAGACGAACAAGCCATCGCCGCGCGGTTTCATATTCGCAGCATTCCCACTTTGGCCTTGTTTGTGAATGGCCAAGAGGTCGCGCGACAAGCTGGCGCATTTCGCACAGCAGCCGATATCGCCGATTGGACACGCTCACATCTCTGAGCGAGATTTCAACTCACGCATTCCACTGCGATAAGCATTGAGCGATGGCTTCGATTCGGGCTGCGGCAATGTGCGCGCCGATTTGTGTGCCTTTGAGACCTTGCGCTGTTGCCGCTTGGGCAATGGGGGCGGTCTCGACAGCCAAGGCCGCTAGTTGGGCTTGGCGCAATCGCTGGCTTTGCGGGTAATCCCGTTCGGCAAGGCCCAATCGACCCCGTGCGTCACATTCGCAAGCTTGCAAGATGCGCGCAAATCGATCGGCCTGACGCAGGGCATCGCAACGTTCCAGTAGTCGCATCACGCCGTCTGGTTTCAGGTCAGCGCTGCGGTGGATGTTGCCATGTTCACGCGCCACGACCTCGGCCAGTTCTTTGCAGTCGCTTGGCACGCGCAATCGGCCACAGACTTGTTGCAGCAGTTTCACACTGCGGCCTTCATGGCCAATGTGCCGTGGTAGCACCTCCACAGGGGTGGTGCCTTTGCCCAGGTCATGAAGCAGGGCCGCCACACGCACAGGCAAGGGCGTTTGCAGCTGCGCACACATGTCCAGCACCAACAACATGTGCGCACCGGTGTCCACTTCAGGGTGATAGTCGGCGCGCTGTGGCACGCCCCAGAGTCGGTCTAACTCGGGCAACAACACCTGGAGCGCGCCACACGAGCGCAACACTTCCAACATGCGCGAAGGTTTCTCGGCCATCAATCCCTTGGACAATTCTTGCCAAACGCGCTCGGGCACCAAATGGTCAACCTCGCCATCCTCGACCATCTGGCGCATGAGTGCTATCGTGTCAGGGGCCACCGAAAAATCAGGGAACCTTGCTGCAAATCGTGCCAACCGCAAGATGCGCACAGGATCTTCGGCAAAGGCCGCGGTGACGTGGCGCAGCACTTTGGCGCGCAAATCGGCTTGTCCGCCATAAGGATCCACGATGTGGCGTTGCCACTCGTTGACCGAGGCGTTCGCCATTGCTTCGGGCACAGCCATGGCATTCAGGGTCAAGTCGCGCCGCGCCAAGTCCTCTTCGAGCGTCACATCGGGGGCGGCCTGAATGACAAAGCCTTTGTAACCCCTTGCCGTTTTTCGTTCGGTGCGGGCCAGCGCGAATTCTTCACGCGATTGCGGGTGCAAAAAAACCGGAAAGTCTTTGCCCACAGGCACATACCCCTGCGCCGTCATGGCTTCAGGGGTGCTGCCCACCACCACCCAATCGCGGTCGTTTACGGGCATCCCCATGAGGGCATCCCGTACTGCACCACCCACCACATAAACACCCATGTTGACCGTCACCGGTGAAGTCGGAAAGGCTCTTCAAAGTCAATGAAGTCTTTTTCGGCCAAGGCGCCTGCCATCCAGTCTTTGACACCAGGCAGGGCGCACACGCGGTCCATGTAGGCCGCCACATCGGCCGGCACAGGCAGGGCATACGTTTTCAGCCGCATGACCACCGGTGCGAAATAGGCGTCGGCCACACTGAAGTCGCCAAAGAGCAGGGGGCCGCCGTGTTCTGCGAGCAGGCCACTCCAAATGCTGCACAGACGCGCCATATCGGCACGCAAGGCCGCGTTGTCACGCATGGCCAGCGCACCCACTTGCGGCAAATGGGCCTCGATGTTCATTGGGCAAGCACTGCGCAGACCGGTAAATCCGCTGTGCATGTCGCCGCAAATGCTGCGCGCACGGGCGCGTGCTGCTCGGTCTTGGGGCCACAGTTTTTTCTCTGGGAACTGCTCTGCGACATATTCGGCAATGGCCAAAGAATCCCACACGGCCAGTCCATCGTGCACCAGCACCGGCACCTTGCCCGCGGGGTTGAGTGCATTCAGTTTGGTTTTGAACACCGAGTCGGCAGAAAATCCGTCAAAGCGAACGAAGACCTCCTGAAAGTCAATGCCGGCTTGACGCAAAAGCACCCAAGGTCGCATAGACCATGAAGAATAATTTTTATTGCCGATGTAAAGCTCAAGCATGTGGATCTCCCTTGTTCAGACAGAGATGGTAATGCGACTTGGCTGCAGCGCGGGTGGGCAACACCATCGCCGATCTGAAACGCAAGCTAAAACCCAGCTAAAAAACAAGCCAAAACCCAAGAGGAGTTTCGCCCTGAAACCTGAATTATCGCCCTGCGTGCTCGCGCCAAAGATTGAGGCGGCTGCGTGGGCCACGATGGCCCAAATAAGTTGGAGCTACCCCCGAGGCCGATGCCGTTGCAATGCCCAAAGCGTGCAGACCCGGCCACTGCCCACTGGCCACGTTGTCCACCTTCATCGAGGCCAAGTTGTCGCGGCTCATCAGGGGCTCGCCCGGCAGCATTTCCATGGCCCAGGCTTGCAGCCAGCCCATCCACAAAGGCAAACCCACCACGGGGCGACCACGGCCATGGTTCACGCCGGCCCACTGGCCGGCCGCGTGCACCAGTTCACCCAAGGTCATCACATCGGGTCCGCACAATTCATAGGTTTGACCGATGGTGCCGGGTTGTTGCAAGCAGGTCACGACCGCGCGCGCCACATCGCCCACCCAAACGGGTTGGAAACGTGTGCCTTGGCTGGCCAATGGCATGAACGGCGCGATGGCTTGCAGATCGGCAAACAGATTCAAAAACTGGTCTTCGGCGCCAAAGATCACGCTGGGTCGCAACACCGAGAGTTGCAGTTGCGCCTGGTGCAACACCGCCTCACCCTGCGCTTTGCTGCGCTGGTACATCGAGGGTCCTTGCACATCAGCCCCCAGCGCACTGATGTGCACCAAACGCTGAACGCCCGCTGTTTGCATGGCCTGTGCAATTTTGCGGGGCAGTTCAACATGAACGTGTTCAAAACGGGCTTCGTTGCCATGCAAAACGGCAACCAAATTGACCACGGCATCGTGCCCGGGCATCAAGCGCGCCAAATCGGCTTCGTTGTGCACCGAGGCTTCGAGTACGGTCAAGCCCGGCAGATTTTGAATGCGAGCGGCATGGCTGGCACGCCGTGTGGGCACTGTGATCTGCCAACCCTGCCGGGCCAGCTGCTCACACACCTGTCGGCCGACAAAACCACTGCCCCCTAAAACCAGAACGCGCGGCATGCTCGGCTTAAGCAGTTGGGTTGGGCTGGGCCAACCATTGCGTGGCCAGTTCAACCCAATACGTGCCGCCCAAAGGAATCAGATCGTCATTGAAGTCGTAGCTGGGGTTGTGCAAGGTGCAAGGACCACCGCCGTGGCCCATTTCTCGGTGCGCGCCATCGCCGTTGCTGATGAAGACATAAGCCCCTGGCTTGGACTGCAGCATGTAAGAAAAGTCTTCGGCCCCCATGGTGGGTTCTTGCGCCATGACGTGCTCGCTGCCCACAATGCCGGCCATGACCTTGCGGGCAAAGTTGGCCTCGGCCTCGCTGTTGATGGTGGGCGGGTAGTTTCGGTCAAATTCAAATTCGCATTTGGCCTCGAAAGCGGCGCAAATCGACTCAGACACTTGCCGCATGCGCGACTCGATCAAGTCGAGCACTTCAATGCTGAAGGTGCGAACCGTGCCCTGCAACTCGCAGAAGTCGGGCACGACATTGGTGGCTTCGCCAGCGTGGATCATGGTCACCGAGATCACACCCGCATCCACGGGTTTTTTGTTGCGCGTGATGATGGTCTGAAACGCTTGCACCATCTGGCAGGCAATGGGCACGGGGTCGACCCCGTTGTGGGGCAGCGCCGCATGGCTGCCCTTGCCGCGGATGGTGATTTTGAACTCGTTGCTCGACGCCATGACGGGACCGGGACTGACGGCAAACGTGCCCACTGCCGCACCGGGCCAGTTGTGCATGCCGAACACGGCTTGCATCGGGAACTTGTCAAACAAACCATCTTTGATCATTTCACGGGCACCGCCACCACCTTCTTCAGCGGGTTGAAAGATCAGGTAAACGGTGCCGTCAAAGTCTCGGTTTTTGGCCAAATGCTTGGCGGCTGCCAGCAGCATGGCGGTGTGGCCATCGTGGCCACAGGCGTGCATCTTGCCTTGGTGTTTGCTGGCATGGGCAAAGGTGTTGAACTCTTGCATGGGCAGCGCGTCGATGTCGGCGCGCAAACCAATGCCGCGACCGCAAGTACCGCCATCTCTGCCGTGCACGATGCCCACCACCCCGGTGGTGCCCATGCCGCGGTGAACGGGAATGCCCCAGTCGGTCAACTGTTGCGCCACCACATCGGCGGTGCGTACTTCCTGAAAGCAAAGTTCAGGGTGGGCGTGGATATCTTTGCGAATGGCCGCAATGCTGGCTGCGTCGGTGAGGAGAGAGTCAATGAGCTTCATAAAGTGCAGTCTAGCGGGAGTTGAATATCTTTGCCAAGAGGACGAATCAATGGGGCAAATTGCCCCTTAGGATGCGCTCTGAGCGTGCAAAATCCGTGGTTCATGATGCCAAATCCCGTTCCCCCCTCTTTTTTACCCTTGACCCGCAGCGTTTTGGCAGGGCTGGCGGCTTTCTGGCTGGCAGGCTTGCCAATGGGGGCGTTGGCCACGCCTGTCTTGAGTTGCCAGGTCAGTTACGCCGGGACAGCGCACACGGTGGAGGCGCGCCCGGTTGAAGACCCTTACCCCGTGTCATCGGTCGATATTGGCGGCCGTTTCTGGTTCAAAGCGGTCATGGTGGGCAACGAAAAGCAGCTTCAACGGATTCTCTTGTACACCTATCTGGACGCGTTGCCGCACCCGGTGTTGGTGCACCAGGCCAAGTATTTGCCGCCCTTTGCCGCGCCCCGCTCCAAAGCCGGTGCCATCCCCTTGACGGGGCAGCACTTCATTTATGCAGGTGCGGTCGAGCGCGAGTTGATTTACAGCTGTACGCTGGCGGGGGTGAAGCCATGATGCGACCTTTCTTGACCCGTCTGGGCTTCGGGCTCGCGCTCGGGCTCGCGCTTCATGTGGTCGTGTGGGCGCAAAGCATGCCCGGGAAACCCGTGACCCTGGTGTTTGCGGGAGACACCGTTTTGGACGACGAACCGGGTCGCTTGATCGCTTCAGGCGGCGACCCCTTCGCCGATTTTTCCCAGGTGTTCGCCCAAGCCGATATCAGGATCGCCAACCTCGAATGTGTGGTGGCCACCTTGGGCGATGCAGGGCACAAGAACTTCACATTTCGGGCACACCCCCGGGTATTGCCAGTGCTGAAAAAGCACTTCGATGCGGTGGCTTTGGCCAACAACCATTCGGGCGATTTTGGCCGCGCAGCACTTGCAGAAATGCTGGGGTTGTTGAAGCAATCGGGCATGGCCCAAGTAGGTGGCGGCCACAATTTGTCGCAAGCCCACACGCCATGGATCGTTGAACGCAATGGTTTGCGCTTGGCCATCTTGAGCTACAACGAATTCATGCCGCGCAGTTTTGAAGCCGACCACAACGCCCCTGGTGTCGCGTGGAGCGAAGACGAGCAGGTGGTGGACGACATTCGGAAAGCGCGACAAGTGCACCGGGCCGATTTGGTGATACCCATCATGCATTGGGGCTGGGAAAATGAGCCTGTTGCCAACGCGCGCCAACGGCAATTGGCCCGGTTGATGGTGGCTGCCGGGGCCGATGCCGTGATCGGCGGACACCCGCATGTGACACAAGACATCGAGCACATCAACGGCAAACCCATCATTTACAGCGTGGGCAATTTCGTCATGAAAGAAACCGACAACGAGCAACAGCGGCGCGGTTGGTTGTTACAACTTGAGTTGGACAAACAAGGGGTGCGCAGCTTTCACACCCGTGTGGCCCAGATCCGCATGGACGGTATTCCCGAGCGCAACGACCGAGTGCCCAGCCCCTGTTGGCAACGAGGCGAAAAGCAGATCGGCCAATGTGTCGCTGGTCGGCCTGTTTCCCCCAAGGCCACCCCATGAGGAATCTGATGCAATGACAACGCCAACACACGCTCAAGACAACAACACCCTCGTGCGAGGCGCGTGCCCGCACGACTGTCCAGACACCTGCGCTCTGCTGACCACGGTCGAAAACGGCCGCGCCATCAAGGTTCAGGGCAATCCGGCGCATGCGCCGACCGATGGGGTGTTGTGCACCAAAGTCTCGCGCTACACCGAGCGCACTTACCACCCTGAGCGTGTGTTGCAACCCCTTCGCCGCACGGGGCCCAAAGGGTCTGGCCAGTTTGAGCCTGTGAGTTGGGACGATGCGTTGGATGCCATTGCGGCGCGGCTCAGCCACATTGCCGCACGCGACCCGCAAGCCATCTTGCCCTACAGCTATGCCGGCACGATGGGGCTGGTGCAGGGCGAGTCGATTGCCGCGCGGTTTTTTCACCAATTGGGGGCGTCGCTGTTGGACCGCACGATTTGTGCGTCTGCTGGCGCTGAGGCATTGACTCAGACCTTGGGCAACAAGGTGGGCATGAAGGTGGCGTTTTTTGCTGAATCCAAATTGATCGTTATTTGGGGTAGCAACTCGATTGGCAGCAACCTGCATTTTTGGCGCATCGCGCAAGAGGCCAAACGCCATGGGGCCAAGCTGGTGTGCATTGACCCCCGGCGCAGCGAAACGGCCGAAAAATGCCACGAACACATCGCCCTGCGTCCCGGCACCGATGCCGCGTTGGCCTTGGCCCTGATGCACGAGTTGATCGTGCACAACTGGCTCGACCACGACTACATTGAGCGCTACACCTTGGGCTGGGACGCCTTGAAAGCGCGGGCGTTGCAGTGGCCGCCCGAACGCGCGGCTGAGGTCTGTGGCGTGCCGGTGCAACAAATTCAGCAATTGGCGCGCGACTGGGGCGCCCTCAAGCCGGCGGCCATTCGCCTCAATTACGGCATGCAACGCGTGCGCGGGGGGGGCAATGCGGTCCGAGCGATTGCTTGTTTGCCCGCCCTTACAGGGGCTTGGCGTCACCGTGCTGGGGGGTTGTTGCTCAGCAGCTCTGGGCATTTCCCGGTGCGCCGCGCTGACTTGCAGCGGCCTGACTTGTTGGGCGAGCGGCGTCCGCGCACGGTCAACATGTCCACCATCGGGGACGATTTGTTGCGCCCTGCATCGGTGGCGTTTGGTCCCAAGATTGAAGCCTTGGTGGTCTACAACAGCAACCCCGTGGCCGTGGCGCCTGAATCAGGCAAGGTGGTTCAGGGCTTTGCGCGTGAGGATTTGTTCACCGTGGTGTTGGAGCATTTTCAGACCGATACCGCTGACTACGCCGACTTCATCTTGCCGGCCACCACGCAGCTTGAGCACTGGGACATTCACACCAGTTATGGCCACACCGATGTGTTGCTGAACCGGCCAGCCATTGCGCCCGTGGGGCAGGCCCGCACCAACACCGAGATTTTTCGCGCACTGGCCGCCCGCATGGGATTTGATGCGCCGTGTTTTTCTGAAACCGATGAAAGCCTGTGCCGCAGTGCCATTGGTGATGCACAAGACTTTGAGCAACTGTTGGCGCACGGGTTTGCCACTTTGCCGGTGCCAGATGCCCCGTTTGCAGAAGGCGGCTTTCCTTCGCCATCGGGGCGCTGCGAGTTTTTCAGCCAACGCCTGGCCGACCAAGGGCTCGATGGCTTGCCCGACCATCTGCCCAATTACGAGGTGGCCGATCCAAGTGGCCGTTATCCGTTGGCCATGATTTCTCCACCGGCACGAAATTTTTTGAACTCCACTTTTGTCAATGTGCAAAGTTTGCGCGACATCGAGGCCGAGCCGGTGCTCGAGATGCACCCGCAAGACGCCAACGCCAGAGGCATTGAAGACGGCGCAGTGGTGCGGGTCTTCAACGAGCGCGGCGTTTACCACTGTAAGGCCCGACTGAACCAGCGTGCACGGCCTGGCGTGGTTCATGGTTTGGGCGTTTGGTGGCGCAAGTTGGGCTTGAACGGTACCAACGTGAACGAATTGACCAGCCAGAACTTGACCGATCTCGGCCGTGCACCCGTTTTTTATGACTGTCTCGTTGAGGTGACGCTGGACGCCTCACACCAAGCCACACCCACGAAAGCAAACCATGCCTGATTTAAAAATTGAACGCGCTCACACCTTGGGACTGGCCGGCGCTCGAGAAGTGGCCGAGCGGTGGCGCGAACAGGCCGAGCAAGAGTGGGGCATGACCTGCACCTCAGAGCCCGGTGACAACACCGACCGCATGCGTTTTGAGCGCAGCGGCGTGAGCGGCTCGCTGACGGTCACCGCCAGCCAATTTGATTTGCAAATGAAGTTGGGTTTTTTACTTGGCGCGTACAGCGGCAAGATCGAAGAAAAAATTCGTGCCAATCTGGACGAGTTGCTCGGACCCGAATCGGCGGCCTGAGCCCCTGCTCGGGGCTGGCCGGCCTGCCTTTAGGGCAGGTCTTTGTTGACCTCGGTTGTGGCTGAGGGGCGAGGCCCAATCGAGCCCAGACGGGCTTTCAGTGACTGCGGCTGGCGCGTCAATATGGCGGCGTAGTTGGTGGTGTTGGACAACACTTTCTTCACATAGTCGCGGGTTTCATTGAAGGGGATGTTCTCTGCCCAAATGGCCGCTTCAACCACAGGGCCGTTGCGCCAACTGCGCGGCCGCCCAGGGCCGGCGTTGTAGGCCGCGGTGGCCATGGGCATTGAGCTTTCAAAGTCGTCCAGCACCAGCTTCAGGTAAGCCGTGCCAATGGCGACGTTCACTTCGCGGTCGGTAATTTGGTCGGGGGTGAATTGGGTCAGGCCAATTTTCTTTGCGGTCCATTTGGCTGTGGCCGGCATGACTTGCATCAGGCCCGAGGCGCCCACGTGCGAACGGGCATCCATGATGAAGCGGCTTTCTTGTCGAATCAGGCCATACACAAAAGCCGGGTCAAGCTTGATCTCGCCAGCGCGACGCACCACGATCTCTCGCAGCGGCATGGGGAAACGCTGGTCAAAGTCAATCGCCTCTTTGGTGCGATCGCTGGTGTTGATGCAACGGTCCCAAACCTGGCGTTGGCAAGCCAAGTCGGCCGCGGCCAACAGCTCGCGGTCGTTCATGCCGCCGGGGGTGTGCAGGTTGGTGGTGTAGTTCCATTCGCGAATGCCCTCAGGCCGCAGACCTATTTGGATGGCATACAAGGCCCGTTGCAATCCCGCGTTGGCCCCTGCACTGGCTTTTTCTTGCGCGGTTAAAGCGCTGGGGCGCTCGGGTGCGGTGATGGGTTGGCCGAGTTCTTCCAGTGCCAGTTGCTCATAAAAACCCTTCACGCTGGCGATGCTGCGCATCAGGGTTTGGGCCTCTTGGCGTTGAGCGGCATCTTGGGCGGTGGCCATCAGTGCGCGAGCGCGCCAATAAACCCAAGTGGGGTCTTTCATGGACTCGGCACTCATGGCTTGGGTGGCCGTCAAGACCTGACGCCATTGCCCTTGCCGCAGTGCTGCGCGCACTTTCCAGCCCAGCAGTTCGTCGTTCAGGTCGCTGTCTTTTTGAACCTTGGCAAAGTGGCTGGCGGCATTGTCTTGCAGCTTTTGCGCGGCTTGTTTGCCAATCACGGCCCACGTCCAATTGCGCTCTTCTTGGCTCAATTGAATCGACCAACGTCGGTTCATCAAATCGGCCGCTTCGTCAGGGTCCTTGGCCGCCAGACGAATCAAGGCCAGCACAGCCAACTCTTTGCGGCTGCGGGTGATCGCGAAGATGCGTTTGTCCAGATAGCGTGCTGGATCGGCGTGGATCAAGGCCACTTGTTCAGACTGGCGAGGGGCCTCGATGTCGACCGCGGCTTGCGCGGCACGCGGGCGGTTGGCATCTACCGCGATGCGCGCTTTTCGCCACAAATCCAGCCCATCGATTTGCTTGCCCGAATGCAAATGCTCTGCCACATAGGTGCAGCCGTCATCGGCGTCACGCAGGGCGTACCAGTGGCGTTTGGCTTCTTCGGCCACATTGGCTTTGCTGTTCATGGCTTCGGTGGCCAAGGCATAGCAGCGCACCTCTTTGTCATCGCGCATGCGGTAGCGCGGGTATTCGGCTGTGAAGGTGGCCCAATCGCGGCGTTTGCCCAATTGCAGCAACCAGTCGTTGCGCAAGCGGTCTTCGTAGTAGCTGCCGGCATAGGCATTTAAAAAACCGCGAATTTCAGATTCAGGTGCGGTGTCCAGTCGGGCGCGCATTTCCCAATAAGCGGCCAAGGGCTCGAGCACATGGCCCCGGGTTTGTGGCAGCAGGGCAGACAAGCGGTTTTTGTCGCCCCGTTTGAAGGCCTGTTGCATCTCCAAGAGGGCGTCATCCGCCTTGTTTTGGGCGTGCGTGGCGGTGCTGCAAAGTCCAGTTAAGGCGAGTGCGCCAACCAGTGTCAAAATCTGTGTGAATTTCATGGGTCGATTATGGACAAAGCTGAAGCGAAAAAAGCCTTAAGAAAAGCCTTGATTGAAGAAAGGTTGGCCTTGCCCGACCGACTGGCGCGGGCTGAGGCCTTGCAACGCATCATGCGCATCTGGCTGTTTGACCGACCCGACACCGTGATTGGCGCCTATTGGCCCATCAAGGGTGAATTTGACCCCCTGCCTGTGTTGCACCGCTGGAAGGAAGACGGCGAGTTGAATGGCGAGCCGCAGCGCCGCCAAATTGGCTTGCCCGTGGTCAACAAGCAGCACAAGACCCTGACCTTTCACACCTGGTATCCCGGTTGTGCCATGCAAGAAGATGCCTACGGCATTCCCAAACCCAAAGACACCGAGGTCATTGTGCCGACCTTGTTGTTTGTGCCCTGCGTGGGCTACGGCACAGGCGGCTACCGTTTGGGCTACGGCGGGGGTTTTTATGACCGAACCTTGGCCACGCTGCAACCCAAACCCTTCACCGTGGGCCTGGGTTTTACGCAAGGCTTTGTCGATGATTTGGAACCCGAAGACCACGACGAGCCGCTGGACGCCATCTTGAACGACAACGGCGTGGTCTGGCCGGTATAAGGCGAGTCTGAACACCATGGCACGCCCCAAATCAGCCACCCACGACATCAAGCGCGACGCGATCTTGGATATCGCCGCGCAGTGCTTTGCCCAGCGCAGCTACCCTGCCGCCAGCATGAACGAGATTGCCACGGCCTGTGGCACATCGAAAGCGCGGCTGTACCACTATTACGAGAGCAAAGAAGCAATTCTGTTTGACCTGCTGGACCGCCATACCCAACGCTTGTTGGCCTTGATAGCCCAGACCGAGGCCATTGCACAGCGCAAAGACCTGAACGATCGTGCGGCGCTGCACGAGTTGGTGCGGGCGTTTTTGCAAGAGTACGAAACCTCGGCCACACGGCATGCCGCCTTGCTCAACGACACCCAATTTTTGAGCGATGCCCCTGACCCCGCTTTGGGTGCTGAGGGCATTTCTCCGCGCGAGTTGGTCTTGAACCGCCAACGTGACATCGTGGCCGGCATGACCCGTTTCATGAAGCGCGCCTACCCTGGACGGCTGACCCCGACCAACCAAACTGCCCTGACCATGATGTTGCTGGGCATGATCAACTGGACCTTCACGTGGTTGCGCCCAGGTGGCCCCATCAGCTACGCGGCCTTTGCCGAAGAGGTGATCGCGATGCTTGAAAAAGGCCTGGGCTAAGCCCACGCCTCCCGTTTAACAATGCGTAACGCATTTCGTTTAGGTAAAATTTAAGCCTTATTCTCCGGAGTCATAGTCATGTCCCAAGCACCCACCAAGGCCTTCGCCAGCCAAGCAGACCTGAGCGAGAAAAAAATCACCTTTGAGCAACTCAGTGCGCATTGCTGGGCCTACACCGCCGAGGGCGACCCCAATTCGGGCGTCATCATTGGCGACCGCTTCATCATGGTGAGTGACGCCACGGCCACGCCCGCCATGGCGCAAGACCTGATCAAGAAGATCCGCACCGTCAGCGACTTGCCCATCAAATATGTGCTGCTCACGCATTACCACGCAGTGCGCGTGCTGGGAGCGTATGCCTATGCGGCCGAGGGCGCCACTGAAATCATTGCCAGTGAAGGAACACTCGATCTCATCAAAGAGCGCGGCGCGCAAGACATGAAGAGCGAGATGGAGCGTTTTCCGCGCTTGTTCCGCGGCGCCGACAGCGTGCCTGGCCTCACTTGGCCGACCATGGTGGTGGGCGGCGGCAACCCCATCAAGGGCGAAGTGCCTGGCAAACTCAGCATCAACTTGGGTGGCGTTGTGGTGCAAATTTGGCACCCCGGTCCGGGCCACACACGCGGTGACACCATCGCGTGGGTTGAAGAAGAAAAAGTGCTTTTCTCAGGTGACTTGGTCGAGTACGAGGCCGGGGTTTACACCGGCGACGCGCAACTGGAAGAGTGGCCCGCCACGCTGGAAGCCTTGCGCGCTTTGAAGGCTGAATACATTGTGCCGGGTCGTGGCGAGGCCATGAAAGGCAACGCCAATGTGAACAAGGCGTTGGACTACACGCAGCGTTGGGTCAGCACTTTGTTCCAAGCCGGCAAAGAAGCGGTGGCCGCCAAGATGGACCTGAAAGCCGCCATGGCCCACACCCGCAAAAGCATGGACCCGGTCTTTGGCCATGTGTTCATCTATGAGCACTGCTTGCCGTTTGACGTGACGCGCGCTTACGACGAAGCCAGTGGCATCAAAAACCCCCGCATCTGGACTGCCGAGCGCGACATGGAAATGTGGAAGGCCCTCCAAAGCTGAAGCTGACGTGCTGTTGGCATCACCCTCAAACCCGCCCCATGTTGGCGGGTTTTTTGTTAGGCCTCAAGGTTTCATGAGTTCGCGAATGTCGCGCTCATAACTGCGCAGCTTGCGCGTCAAACGCTGGCGCTGTTCGGGGCTGGTGGTGTTGTGCAGTTGGGTCAAGTTGTCACAGGCTTGCTGGGACATTTTTTGCATGACCACGCGATCGGCTTCGTTCGGCGGCACGAACCAACGCTGCCAGACACGCCACAACTCGGCCTCGGCTTGCTCTGGGGGCGTGTCGCTCTGGGCCAGTTTGCGCAGGGCAGCCAACAACTCTTGCTCACGCCGCAGGCGTTCTTGCCGGCCCCATTCGGGCTGCCAAGGCGACTGGCTGACTTGGGTTTTGATGAGCGCGATTTGCGCCGCACTCAAATCGCCATAAAAAGAACGGTAGCGCTCCAGAGTTTTGTCGGTGCGGCGTTCCAGTCGATCAGCGGCACTGCCCAGCAGCCACTCTTTGTCCCACGCTTCGTTTTTGGCTTCCAGATGCTTGGCCAAATGGCTCAACTGCCTGGGGCCCAACTGCGTCACAACCGGTGCGGCTTTGTTCACCATGACCCGCATGCTGCGGTCCATGCCGGCCTGAATGTCGGTCCACACCGCGCACACTTGGCTGGCCTGTACGGGCCCTTGGCTCAGGTCCATGCCGCGTTGCAGCAGCTCCTGATAGGTTGCCAGTTCTTGTGTGCGGTGCCATTGGTGAACTTGCGCCAACGCGTCTTTGGCCCGAGCCGCTTGGCTGTCGTTGAACGA
Organism: Pseudomonadota bacterium; assembly: GCA_046047055.1. Lineage (GTDB taxonomy): Bacteria > Pseudomonadota > Gammaproteobacteria > Burkholderiales > Burkholderiaceae_C > Limnohabitans_A. Next base: position 32,683 of record JBJOIR010000001.1, read on the forward strand.
CACGGCACTGTCCAACCACCAATAAGAGAGGGTGGGCAACTGTTGGTAGCCTAATTTGACGGTGCTGCAGCCTTGCAGCAACACAAGCGTCAAGAGGGCCAAGAAGGATCGAATCATGGCAAGCTTTCGGTCTGGGCTCGCGGTGCAGTTCATCCCCAGATCGCAACGCCAGTCGGTCCGGGCCCAAATCTGCAGGGGGCCACGCGGGAAAGATGTCCCGAAGTGGGGCGATCTTATGCGGGACAGGGGCGGCGATAATTGAAACGTGTCTGAAGACCGCCACAAATCTGTGGCCATTTGAAAGTTTGACCGCATGTCCCCTTCCGATCAGATCCAGATTGATGTTGTCGTGATGGCCGCCGGCAAAGGCACGCGCATGAAAAGCCGCTGGCCCAAAGTGTTGCAGCGGCTGGCGGGCTTGCCCTTGGTGCAGCATGTGTTGAACACCGCTTCGCACTTGCAGGCACGTTCGGCAGTGGTGGTCACAGGCCACGGCGCGGAGCAAGTCGAGCCGGTGGTGCTGGCGCCCAGCCAAGCACTGGCGGTGCAGTGTGTGCGGCAAGAGCCACAACTGGGCACCGGCCACGCCGTGCAACAAGCGGTGCCGGTGTTGGCCGACGATGGTGTGGTGGTGGTGTTGTCAGGCGATGTGCCCTTGACCCAGGCCGACACCTTGCAAGCCTTGATTGCGCAGTGTGGCGGCAAGCAATTGGCGTTGCTCACCATCGATTTTGCCGACCCCACCGGCTATGGCCGCATCGTGCGGCAAGGCGATGCGGTGCAAGCCATCGTGGAGCAAAAAGACGCCACCGAGGCGCAGCGTCAAATTCAAGAGGTTTACAGCGGCATCATGGCGGTGCCGGCCAAGCTGCTCAAAGCATGGTTGGCGCGTCTCGATAACAAAAATGCCCAAGGCGAGTACTACCTGACCGATGTGGTCAAGATGGCGGTGGCCGATGGGGTGCCCGTGGTGGCCCACAAGATCACCGACGCCTTGCAAGTGGCGGGCATCAACAGCCCGCAGCAACTGGCCGAACTGGAGCGCGCCCACCAACTGCGCGAAGCACACCGATTGATGGCGCAAGGGGTGCGCATGAAAGACCCCGCGAGGTTTGATTTGCGCGGACAACTTGACTGCGCTCAAGACGTTGAAATCGATGTCAATTGCATTTTCGAAGGGCGGGTCTCGCTCGGCGAAGGCGTGAAGGTGGGGGCAAATTGTGTGCTGGCCAACTGCGACATTGCAGCAGGTGCTGTCATTCACCCCTTCACCCACATCGACGGCGAAAAGCTGGGAGTGAGCGTGGGTGAGGGCGCTTTGATTGGCCCCTTTGCCCGCTTGCGCCCCGGCGCTCAGTTGGGTGCCGACGTGCACATTGGCAATTTTGTCGAAGTGAAAAATTCCACGCTGGCCCCAGGCGCCAAAGCCAACCACTTGGCTTATTTGGGCGATGCGACCGTGGGTGAGCGCGTGAATTACGGTGCGGGCAGCATCACTGCCAACTACGACGGGGCCAACAAACACCGCACCGTGATCGAGGCCGATGTGCACATTGGCAGCAACTGTGTGCTGGTGGCGCCGGTGACCATTGGCGCGGGTGGTACGGTGGGCGGTGGCTCGACCATCACCAAAAACACCGAGCCAGGGGCCTTGAGCGTGGCGCGTGGTAAGCAGATCAGCATTGCCAACTGGGCACGCCCCCAGAAAAAGAAATAAGCCGCCTTGACTTTGCATTCACCTTTAACTACGTCAAAGCTCGGCCGCGTTCAGGCGTTCAGGTGATCAGCTGAAGCTGGGCGGCACCACGGGCCAAGTGGTGGTGAACTTGGCCCGCTTGGTTGAGAAGAAGGCCTTCACATTGCGCACGTTGGCATCTTCGGTGAACAGCGTCTGGCTGATGGCCAAGTAGTGCGGCATGTCGCGCGCTTGCACCACCAAGACAAAGTCGGGCCCGGGTGACACACGCCAACACTGTTGCACCGCATCGTGTGCCACAGCGCGGGCTTCAAAAGCGTTCAAAGACTCGCTGCTTTGCTTGTCCAGCGACACCTCAATCAAGGCCGTCAGGCCATGCCCTTGCAGGCCGGCCAATTTGTCGGTGTTCAGCACGGCAATTTGCCGCTCAATCCAGCCGCCATCGACCAATCGTTTCACGCGCCTCAAACATGTCGGGGGCGAGACGTTGACCTTTTCGGCCAAGGCCACATTGCTGATGCTGGCGTCGTGTTGCAGCAGATTCAGCAGTTGCAGATCGGTTGCGTCGAGTTCGATGGGTTCCATAAATTGAATTTTATTGAAATTAAATTTCAAAAGTAATTTATTTGGAAATAATATTTCTAAAAGTGAAAATAATTGATTGGAAATTTTATTGGTGTCGCCCTAATATCGCGCCAATTCATTCACAACACCGTTGAGGGGGTTTTCTCATGTGTGGCATCGTCGGCGCCGTTTCTTCTCGCAACATCGTTCCCGTCCTCGTGCAAGGTTTGCAGCGCTTGGAATACCGCGGTTATGACTCCTGTGGCGTTGCCGTGCATGCGGCCAGCTTGAATGGGGTCACGGGCGGCCTGCAGCGGGCACGCAGCACGTCGCGTGTGGCCGAGTTGATGGACCAAGTCTCAGCCGACCACATTCAAGGCGGCACCGGCATTGCCCATACGCGCTGGGCCACACACGGTGCGCCGGCCGTGCACAACGCCCACCCGCATTTCAGCCACGGCACGGGCGCTGCCGATGCCAAGCCGGGCAAGGTGGCGTTGGTGCACAACGGCATCATTGAAAACCACGAAGAACTGCGCGCTGCACTGCAGTCCAAAGGCTATGTCTTCTTGAGCCAAACCGACACCGAGGTCATCGCCCACTTGGTTGACAGCGTGTACGACGGTGACATTTTTGAGGCCGTTAAAACGGCTGTGCGCCAATTGCACGGGGCCTACGCGATTGCGGTGTTCCACAAAGACGAACCGCACCGCGTGATTGGTGCGCGGGCAGGCTCGCCCTTGATCTTGGGTGTGGGGCAAGGCGAAACATTTTTGGCCAGCGACGCGATGGCCTTGGCCGGCGTGACCGACCAAATCGTGTACCTCGAAGAGGGCGATGTGGTCGACATTCAATTGGGCAAATACTGGGTGGTTGACCGCGATCACAAGCCGGCCAGCCGCGCTGTCAAAACCGTGCATGCCCACAGCGGCGCAGCCGAGTTGGGGCCTTATCGCCACTACATGCAAAAAGAAATTTTTGAGCAACCCCGCGCCATTGCCGACACACTGGAAGGCGTGGAGGGTATCACGCCCGAGTTGTTTGGTGACGGCGCTTATTCCACATTCAAAGCCATCGACAACGTGTTGATCTTGGCCTGCGGCACCAGTTACTACAGCGGTTGCGTGGCCAAGTACTGGATCGAGGCGATCGCCAAAGTACCTTGCCAAGTTGAAATTGCCAGCGAATACCGCTACCGCGAATCGGTACCCAACCCCAAAACATTGGTAGTGACCATCACCCAAAGTGGCGAAACGGCAGACACCTTGGCCGCCTTGCGCCACGCGCAAAACTTGGGCATGACGCAAACCCTCACCATTTGCAATGTGTCCACCAGTGCCATGGTGCGCGAGTGCAAACACGCCTATGTCACCCGTGCGGGCGCCGAGATTGGCGTCGCCTCCACCAAAGCCTTCACCACCCAACTGGCCGGCTTGTTTTTGTTAACGCTGGCGTTGGCTCAAACCAAAAACCGTTTGAGCGACGAAGAAGAAGCCAAGCACATCAAAGACATGCGCCACTTGCCTGCCGCACTGCAAGCCGTGTTGGCATTGGAGCCACAAATCATCAGCTGGTCGGAAGAATTCGCCAGCAAAGAAAACGCCTTGTTTTTGGGTCGCGGTACACACTACCCGATTGCGCTTGAAGGCGCGCTGAAGCTCAAGGAAATCACCTACATTCACGCCGAAGCCTATGCCGCAGGTGAACTGAAACACGGCCCGCTGGCGCTGGTCACCAGCGCCATGCCGGTGGTGACGGTGGCGCCCAACAACGAGTTGCTTGAAAAACTCAAAAGCAATATGCAAGAAGTACGCGCGCGTGGTGGTGTGCTCTATGTGCTGGCCGATGGTGACACCAAGATTGAAAGCAGTGAAGGTGTGAACGTGATCCGCATGCCCGAGCATTACGGCGTGTTGTCCCCCATCTTGCACGTGGTGCCCCTGCAACTGCTGTCGTATCACACCGCCTGCGCGCGCGGCACCGATGTGGACAAACCGCGCAACTTGGCCAAGAGTGTGACGGTGGAGTAATTCCTTTAGGGGGCATCAATAAAGAAAGTTTTCTTGTTCGGTTTTAAATTATTCTGACTACAGGGACGCTGATGCTCGGATCATATTTCCCATACTAAAAAGTCTTTTTTGACAGAGTGCTCTGGATGAGGGAAACGAAAAGATTGACCTTTAAAGCGATAGCCGAAGCCTTAGTCGACGATGGCTACAAAGCCCCCCGAGGAAGTCTTCTCGGAGCTGAGAGTGTGTTTTCTGTCTGCAAAAAGGGTCTGTGAGGGTTAAACGCGTTAATGACTTTCCACTGCTAGAAATCCGTGGTGTTGAAGTGTCCGCCTATTGACAGATAAAGACCAGAACAGCGTGGCTTGGAGGTAGGCCAAATCGAGTATTCTTTTGCGAAGAATGAGGGAAATATGGCAATACCAAAATATCAAGACCTATATCCATTGATCCTGAAGTACTCGCAGAAGGAGCAGACCGCTGATGAATACCTTGTCTTGGTTGCTAAGCAACTCAAGTTATCAGAGGACGAGCTGGCGCAGCGTTACCCGAGCGGCGAGGGGATCGTTAGAAATCGTGTTCGATGGTCAATTCATTACCTCCGGAGAGCAAATCTTCTAACGAAGCCTGCAAGAGGTCTGTACGTCATTACTGAACGAGGGAAAGACTTTATTTCCAAGTACCCAGGGGTGTTCACAAACAAAGAGCTGGCGCAATTTCCAGAGTTTCAAGAGTTCAGAAAACAAATTCCTAACTCTGAAGTTGAAACGGTAGTTGAGATCCCAGCTGTGATTTCAGAACTCACACCTATTGAACGGATTGAACAAGCCACAAGCGAACTGAATGAAGAACTTCAACGTGAGCTGTTGGAAAGAATCTTGGATCAAAGCCCAGCATTTTTCGAGCATTTAGTAGTTACTCTTTTATCAAGAATGGGGTACGGAAGTGAAGGGACACTAGCCAAAGCAATTGGTAAAAGTGGAGATGGCGGAATTGATGGGGTAATTCACCAAGACAAGTTGGGGCTTGATGTTGTCTACATTCAGGCTAAGCGTTACGACTTGCAAAATCAGATCGGGCGTCCTGATCTTCAAGCATTCGTTGGATCCTTGGCAGGACACCAGTCGACTAAGGGTGTGTTTGTGACCACCTCTTACTTTTCTAAACCAGCACTTGAATATCTGAAAACGATTTCCACCCGAATAGTTCCTGTTGATGGTCGAAGGCTGGTCGAATTAATGATTGAGCACGAAGTTGGTACACGTACAGCACATACCTTTAGAGTGAACAAGATGGATGAAGACTTCTTCTTGGATTGACTACTTTGTGCAAATCTTGCTATTTCAATTCAACTACATAATTTCATCGCTCCACCAGACAGGACGCAGCTCACGAGAAACGAGAAATTCATGAACTGGAATGAGCCCTAGAAATAAAATCAACGGAAGTGGGAGAAGTTCAATTCTGAACTCGAACGAATTCGGTCTGATTTAGATAGCTATGTGTATGACCCTTTTTCACTTCCGAAAAATGATGCATACAACTTAGAGAAGTCGAAAGCTCATGGAGGCAAAGAGTTCGACTACAACACGAAGTTAATTCTGTTTCCCACTGCATCTGTTGAACACTCAATTGAAACAATCCTAAGTTTAGTCCCAAAGAATGCCCGAGAACAGAACAACTCCGTTAAGGTGGAGTAATTCAGCGAACGAGCCCCACCGTTGATTGGCAAAGACCCACGGGTGAGTCGCAGGCCTTCACTTCATTCACAGTCTCAGGAGACGGCATGAGATTCATTTTTGTTTGCATGTTGATGGTTTTGAGCCCTGCATGGGGTCAGTCACCGTGTGTGCCCTTTTCACCAGACAACACCAAAGTGGTCGGCACCGGTTTTTTGAAAACAGTGGAGGGTGTGTTGTCAGATTTTGACCCTTGCCATCCATCGGTCAAATTGGGGATGCCGTCTGCATTTTCAAAAAAACGATCAGATAAACCGCCTGTGGTCATCATTGCGCATGGCGGTGGGGGCGTTGGTGGCTATGAGCGTGAGTTTGCAAAATTAATGAATCGCAATGGTTTTGCAACCCTCTTGTATGACGCGTTTGAAATGAACGGCCTCAAGTCTGAATCTGACTTGGTGCTTTATCAAATGAGGAATTCGGCCAGGCAACGAATGATTTACAAAGCCACGCTGGGGGCTTACCAATGGGTTTTGAAAAATGACAAGTTGGATTCGAGCAAAGTCTTCGTGCAAGGGTTGTCCAATGGGGGCAGTGTTGCCATCAATATGGCCGCAGCAACAGACGGGAAAAACTTGAAGGGTGTTATCGCCGAGGGCGCGCCTGCTGCAGGCATTGGATTTCCAAATGCCATCCATGTTCCGCTTTTACTCATCTATGGGTCTGCGGATGTTTATGGTGGAAATTATTCCGATGATTTCATGCATTTGCGCGGCAATGTCTGCGCGCAAAACGAGCGTTTTGAGTTGGCGCCTGCTGGATTTGCGGAGTCGTGCAATCTCTATTCAAACAGCACCAATCTCATGCCAGCGCCTTTGAAATGGTTCGAGCAAATCAAATCGCAAGGCGGTGACATCCAATTTGAATTGGTGCAAGGTGGCGGCCACGGCATGATGTTCGACAATTTCGCTTCATCCGTGAAGCAACTTGGAGGTGGGCGAGTCATGTACACCTCCCGTGGCGCCAGCACCGAGGCAAGAGGACGACTTGAGAAGCTTGTCATTTCATTCATTGAATCCAAGTTGTGATGCGATGACCACAGGCCCTGTTCATCAACCTCTCACGCATCTGGGTTCAACGTTACTTAAAAGCGCTTCATTGGGAATTCGGCTTTCCACAGAAAATTACCGTTGATGAAAAGTCAGGAAAAGTTGAATGGCATCGAAGTCCTGACCTCGCAGGTGCATGGCAAAGGCGTTTTCGCCACGCGCCACATGGCTTTAGGTGAACGGGTCATGGAATACGTGGGTGAGGTCATCAGCATGCCTGAAGCGCTGCGGCGTCATCCGCATGACCCATTGCAGCCCGATCACACGTTTTACTTTCACATGGATGACGGTCGCGTCATCGATGCGCACATCGGCGGGAATGATTCGAAATGGATCAACCATTCGTGTCGCCCCAATTGCGAGCCTGCCTTGGTTAAGGGGCGTGTCTTTATTCAAACCCGCAGGCCAGTTTTTCGTGGCGAAGAGCTGACGTTTGACTACAACTTGTTCAGCGATGAGCCGATGACCGAGGCCCTGAAGGCTTGCTATGAGTGCCGGTGTGGGGCCAAGAAATGCCGTGGCACGATGCTCTCCAACGGTTAGAGGTGTGACCCGTGGGCGCTGGTTTAAAGCGCTTGGCGTTTTTGTTCGCGCAGCATGAACAGGTAGAGGCCTTCCACTTTGTCGCGTGCCCATGGCGTTTTGCGAAGAAATTTCAAGCTCGAATTCACGCTGGGGTCGTGTGTGAAACAGCGAATCGGGATGCGAATTCCCAACTCATCCCAACCAAAATAATCGGCCAACTGCGTGACCATGGCTTCGAGGGTGATGCCGTGCAAGGGGTTGCGGGCTTGTTTCGGGTCAGGTGTGATGGCTTGCATGGTGAGGCATCCCAATCAATAACGCGCGGTTGCGCTGATGTGCTGTGCCAACGATTCCGCGACTTTGATGCCGTCCACACCCGCCGACAAAATGCCACCGGCATAACTCGCACCTTCACCGGCAGGGTACAGGCCTTGCGTGTTGGTGCTTTGATGATCGTCTCCCCGAGGAATGCGCAGCGGCGATGACGTGCGCGTTTCGATGCCGGTCATGACCGCATCGGCCATGTCGTAGCCTTTGATCTTTCGGCCAAAAACCGGCAGGGCTTCGCGCATGGCTTCCACCGCGTAATCGGGCAACACTTGAGCCAAGTCGACCCATTTCACGCCGGGCTTGTAAGAAGGTTGCACACTGCCACAGGCCGCGCTGGCGCGCTGTGACAAGAAGTCGCCCACCAGCTGCCCAGGCGCTTCGTAAGTGCCGCCACCGGCTTCAAATGCACGGGTTTCCAGTTGACGTTGCAACACAATGCCAGCCAAGGGGTGTGTGACGGGCGGTTGTTGTTGTGCGAGGGCGGCGGCTTCTTGCGCCAGTGGGGCGCCTTCTTCTGAACCAAAAGCGGCTTGCCAAGCGCCTGCGTCGAGTGGGTAGTCTGACGGGTCGATGGCCACCACCATGCCGGCATTGGCGTTGCGCTCGTTGCGCGAATATTGGCTCATGCCGTTGGTGACCACGCGGCCGGGCTCGCTGGTGGCTGCGACGACGGTACCACCGGGGCACATGCAAAAGCTGTACACCGCCCGGCCGTTTTGTGCGTGGTGAACCAGCTTGTAATCGGCGGCGCCCAACAGAGGATGGCCGGCGTGGCGGCCCCAACGGGCTTGGTCAATCACGCTTTGCGGGTGTTCGATGCGGACGCCGATCGAAAACGCCTTCGACTGCATCGCGACACCGGCACGGTGCAGCATGACAAAAGTGTCGCGAGAGCTGTGACCCAAGGCCAGCACAGCATGGCGCGTGGGCAAGGTTTCGGTTTGGCCGGTGCGCAGGTCTTGCACTTGCAATCCCGTCATCTGTTGCCCTTTGGCCGTGGGCGACAGCAGCACTTGCGTCACGCGGTGTTCAAACCGAATCTCGCCGCCCAGCGCGATGATTTGTTCGCGGATGTTTTCAACCACCTTCACCAATTTGAAGGTGCCAATGTGCGGATGCGCAGCAAACAAAATGTCTGAGGGCGCACCGGCTTTGACAAACTCGTCCATCACCTTGCGGCCCAAGTGTCGGGGGTCTTTGATCTGGCTGTAGAGTTTTCCGTCTGAAAAAGTGCCTGCGCCGCCTTCGCCAAACTGCACATTGCTTTCGGGATTGAGCACTTTTTTGCGCCACAGTCCCCAAGTGTCTTTGGTGCGTTCGCGCACCTTTTTGCCGCGCTCCAGCACGATGGGCTTGAAGCCCATTTGGGCCAAGGCCAGCGCCGCGAACATGCCGCAGGGGCCAAAGCCCACCACCACCGGGCGCTCGCCTGGGGTGGCGCCAAAGCTTTCAGGTGCTTGGCAGGGTGGCTGCCAAGTCATGTTGGGCGTGGCTTGAATGTGCGGGTGGGTCGACCACTGGTTCAGCAGCGCCATTTCTTGCTCGGGATGGGTGAGCGAGAGATCCACAATGAACACGGCCAGCAAGTCGGCTTTGCGCGCATCAAAGCTCCGCTTGAAGACTTTCAGTGTGGCGATTTCGGCCACAGAAATACCGAGGGTTTGCGCGGCCAATTGGCGCAGGGCGGCCTCGGGGTGTGGCGTGGGCAGCCGGTCTTCGTCGGTTTCGCTGGGTGCATCGGCTGCACGGCGCATTTCGACAGGCAGGGCGGAAAGGGGGAGTTTGAGTTCTGAAACACGGATCATGGGCAACCTCTGTGGCTTGTGGTTATCAAGCAAGTGGGCGTGATTATCGCTGGGCGAGGGGGGTTCTTCATGCCCGGCCAGTGGGCGCACAGTGGCGCTCAGTGGGGATGCTCAGGCTGGCAAGAAGCCTTCAATCGAAAGATAGCGTTCGCCGGTGTCGTAGTTGAAACCCAGCACGGTGGCGCCAGCAGGCAAATCGGGCAGTTTTTGTGCAATGGCTGCCAGTGTGGCCCCCGATGAAATGCCCACCAACATGCCTTCTTCTCGGGCCGATCGGCGCGCATATTCGCGGGCGTCTTCAGCATCGACTTGGATCACGCCATCGAGCAAATCGGTGTCGAGGTTTTTAGGAATAAACCCAGCGCCAATGCCCTGAATCGGGTGCGGTGCGGGTGCGCCTCCGGAGATCACTGGGGAGGCGGCAGGCTCAACCGCGAAGACCTTGAGGTTGGGGAATTTTGCTTTCAGCACACGTGCGGTGCCTGTCAGGTGACCGCCCGTGCCGACGCCGGTGATCAAAGCGTCGATGCCTTCCGGGAAATCCGCCAAGATTTCTTGCGCGGTGGTGCGCAGGTGCACCTCGACGTTGGCGGGGTTTTCAAACTGCTGGGGCATTCATGCACCGGGCGTGCTGGCCACCAGTTCTTCGGCACGGGCGATGGCGCCTTTCATGCCTTTTTCACGCGGGGTCAGGTCAAAGGTGGCGCCATAGGCCAGCATCAAGCGGCGGCGTTCAATGCTCATGCTGTCGGGCATGACCAGCACCAAGCGGTAGCCTTTGACCGCCGCCACCATGGCCAGGCCAATCCCGGTGTTGCCCGAGGTGGGCTCGATGATGGTGCCGCCGGGCTGCAGCTTGCCCGATTTTTCGGCGTCTTCGACCATCGCCAAGGCGATGCGGTCTTTGATCGAGCCGCCCGGATTGCTGCGCTCCGACTTGATCCAGACATGGGCCTTGTCGCCAAACAAGCGCTGGATGCGCACGTGCGGCGTGTGGCCGATGGTGTCGAGAAGGGTGTTGGCTTTCATGTGGATTCTCCAAGCGCTATGCGCAGAACAAAGCACATTGTGCGGCAAGCGATAATCTACCCGTGAAGCTCGCCAGACCGTCGCTGGTGCAAGACCCGAAAGGGTGCACTGGAGGAACGTCCGGACTGCACAGGACAGCGTAGGAGGTAACACCTCTCCACCGTGAGGTGAGGATCAGAGCAACAGAGACGAGCCGATTGAGTTCGGGTGAAACGGGCAATCTCTACGCGCAGCAATACCAAGTAGGCCTTCCTGAAGAGGCGCGGTTCGCCGCACCGCTTCTCCCTGTGGTTCCGCGGGGTGAGTTGGCGGGTAGGTAGCATCGAGCCGGGTGGGTGACCCCCGGCCAAGAGTAATGGCGGTCACGCAGCGGGCAACCGTTGTGCACAGAATCCGGCTTATCGGCGAGCTTCACACTTTTATTCAACGCCCAACAAAAAACCCGCCGAAGCGGGTTTTTTTGTTGGGGTCACCGGGGGTTTAGCCGCGCGATGGCATCAAGGTGCCGGCCAAGGCAAACACCGAATTGGGGGCCGTGATTTTCAGGGCGGTTTTGGGTTTGGCAAAAACGCCCCGCTTGATGGCAGGTTGCGGCGCTGGCTCAACGGTCACGCCTTTGTTGCGTTGCTCCGCCACCAACTGACGCAGGCTGATGGACTGCAGGTGGTTCAGCATTTTCTCGTTCAGGCTGGCCCACAACTCGCTGTTCATCCAGCCACCGTCTGCAGCGGCATCTTCGGCGGAGGGCGCATCCACCGCGCCCACGATGTCGGCCATGGTGATTTTTTCAGCATTGCGCGACAGCGAATAACCACCGCCGGGGCCACGGGTGCTTTCCACCAAGCCTTGTTGGCGGAGTTTGCTGAACAATTGTTCAAGATAAGACAGAGAAATCTGATGGCGCTCACTGATGGCAGCCAATGAAACAGGGCCGCGGTCTTCGCGCAGCGCGACATCAATCATGGCAGTAACGGCAAATCGGCTCTTGGTGCTCAAACGCATGGTGTGCTCCTTTGTGCGTTAAAAGACCCTTATGGGACTTTTTACTGGTCACAGACAGATAGGTTTTCAGTTGTGACTAAGCAGTCATTTTCTCAGACTGGTTGAATATGTGGGGATTGCCCGTTTCAATTCAAGGGTAATTCCTGTGTATTTTTGTCGGAAATAAATCAAAACCGCTCGAAACCTTCCAGTTGCCGCCACTGTCCAGGCTCTAGGGGAGCCAAGCTCAGTCGGCCCACGCGCTGTCGGCGCAGGTCTTGCAGGGGGCATTGTTGGTCAAGCCAGCGGCCCAGATCCAGCCCATTCAAGTCTTTGCCGGCAATTCTCAGCACGGTGAGGGACTCGGTTTGGCGGTTGATGCTGGCGCGCAGTCCCGGACCTTGCAAGGCGCGCAAGGTGGACTCGCTCACCGGCCCTTCGAGGGTGGCCATCCATTCTTCTTCCATCGGGCTGCGGCGGTCTTCCAAATGGCGCAACACCCCCAAGTCGTCGGAAAAAATGCACAAACCACTGGCCGGTGTGGGCAAGGGCAGCGGCATTTGCAATTTGGCCAAGCGCTCCGGCCCCCAAATGCCGGCTTGGTTGGCTTTGAGCCCTACCGTTTTTTGCAGCCAGCCGTCCTGGGCCGTCACCCCCGCGGGTTTGAACAGCAGCAAAGTCAGCGGGGCCAGCGCCGCCATTGAAACTTGGCGGTTGACCACAACGGTTTGTTGGGGGCTGACCCGACGCGCGGGGTCGGACACCACTTGGCCGTCGACTTGCACACCGCACGCCACGATCAGCGCCTCGGCTTCGCTGCGTGAGCATTGTTGGTCGGCTGCCACGCGTTTGGCCAAGCGAATACCTTCAGTGGAGGGCGTCATCGATACTTTCAAAATTCGGCGGGTCGATCAGGACAAGGCTTGTTCGCGGATGTGGTCGACATGCGCCTGCAGCGAACGCGCTGCCACAGGCCACAAGCGGGGTGGCACGTCGTCGTAGGCTTTTTCAACCCATTCTTGCAAGCTGCCTTGGGGCAGGGCTTGCATGGCGGCCGCGATTTTGGCCTCGCGTTTGAGCCGGTGTGCTTTCAGATGCGTGATGGCTTGGTGTGCAAAGCCCAGCACATGGCCATGGGCGGGCAAGATGAATTCAACCGCGTCGGTTTTGCAGTGTTCGGCCAATTTGTCCAACGAGTCCAAATAGTCACCCATGTGGCCATCGGGCGGGTCGATCACGGTGGTGCTGCCGTTCAGCACATGGTCGCCGGAAAACAACAAGCCATCTTCTTCAAGCACCAAGCACACATGGTTGGCCGCATGACCGGGCGTGAACACCACGCGCAGGGTGTGGGTGATGGCGCCGTCGAGACCCTGGCCTTGGAGCACCAGTTTTTCGCCATCGTGCAGTTCGCGATCGGGAATGAAATGGCTGTTGGCGCGGGCGGTGGGACGAGAGGCCAAGCCCAAGATGGGGGGCTTGCTGTCACACAAAGCCTGCAAGGGCGCCGCGCCCGGTGAATGGTCGGGGTGTGAGTGGGTGCACACAATCATGCGGATTTGCCCACCCGCTGCGCGCCACAGCCGTTGTAGGTGCAGAGGGTCGGCGGGTCCGGGGTCAATGGCGATGTAACCCGTGTGCGGGTCGCCGACCAAATAGCTGTTGGTGCCCGGGCCGGTCATCACGCCAGGGTTGGGCGCAGTCAGGCGCAACACGTTTTTTAACAGCGGAACGGCTTGGTCCGTTTGCCAGTCCAGATGGTGGTGAATTTGTCCATCAGGGCACACCAACGCCAGCTCACCATAGGCCGGCTCATGTTCCATGTAGCGGGCTTCGTTGCTGGCCAACCAACCAGCCCTCGGACAGCTCGTCCACAAAGGTTCTTCGTTGACAGCACAGGCCTGCAAAACGTCATTTGCCGTGGCAAAGGCACACAATTTTTCCAAGGTTCGGATGGTCGGGAAAATAAGAAAGAACTGCCCCGCAGCGTGACGCTTCAGGGCATCTTGGGGGCGCACCCAGACAGGCTCGAATTGCTCGGATTCATCGGCTATCGGGGTTTGGCCTTCGGGCATGCGGGCCACTAAAAAGGGCACATCAAAGCGACGGGGCAGGTCGCGGTCGGTGATCCAGTGGGCCAGCACAAACACGTGGTCTGCCGCCAAAGTCAAGCCCTGGCTTTGGCACTGCGCTGCAAATGACGATCCTTCAGGGGTTGGGCGCTCAATGCGCTCAATATCGCTTTGATCGGCCCAGCGGCCATTGGCATGTCGGGCCAACAAAATGCCCAATTCTTCAAAGCTTTCGCGAATAGCGGCAATGGCCTGCGTGAGGTGCAGATCGCTTTGTGAGGGGCGACGGTGGGCGAGGCTGTGGGTTGCGGGAGCGGCATCGGCGGCATCGATGCCGCCGCCCGGAAATACATAAGCACCAGGGGCAAAACTGGCCGTCATGGCGCGTCGGGTCATCAGCAACTCGAGCCCTTGAGGGCCATCGCGCATCAGCAACACGGTGGCGGCCGGGCGCAAGGGGGCCGGCTCACGTTGGGGATAAAGAAGTTGAGATGTGCGTGCCATGCCCCATTATCGGGCCGAGTCCAACGGCGATAATCGGCGCCATGCACATTCGCTTTACCAAGATGCAAGGGGCCGGCAATGACTTTGTCGTGCTCGATGAGACGCAAGGCCGCCTCGGCCTGAGCGCGGCCCAATACCGGTTTTTGGCTGATCGCCATTTTGGTGTTGGGGCAGATCAAATTCTCAGCGTCCGCCCTTCGCCAGGTGCAGGCATTGATTTTGAGTATGTGATTCACAACGCCGATGGAGGCGAGGTGGAGCATTGCGGCAACGGCGCACGTTGTTTTGTGCGCTATGTTCGCGACAAAGGGCTGACCCCCAAAACCAGCGTGCGCGTGAAGGTTCAGCATGGCGAGATTGAACTCCATATGCAGCCCGATGGCCGTGTCACGGTGAACATGGGCGCGCCCATCTTCGACTGGGAGCGCGTGCCCTTTAACCCGATTGGACTCATCAGCGACCAAGTCAACGGCTGGCCCGTGTTTGATTTGGCGTTGGGCGAGCAGGGCATTGCCCGCGTCGGCGTGTTGTCCATGGGCAATCCGCATGCGGTGCAGCGGGTCGACGATGTAGCGGCATTTCCGGTGTTGGTGCAAGGCCCCTTGATCGAACACCATGTGGCGTTTCCCAAGCGTGTGAATGCGGGCTTTATGCAAATTGTTTCGCGCAGCCAGATCAAGTTGCGCGTGTTCGAGCGCGGCTCGGGCGAGACCTTGGCGTGTGGCACCGGGGCATGCGCCGCGGTGGTGGCCGGTATTCGTCAGGGTTGGCTGGACGGCCGAGTGGACGTGCAAACCCAAGGCGGTCAGCTCACCATCGAGTGGGCCGGCCAGCCCGAAAGTCCGGTGCTGATGACGGGGCCTGCCACAACTGTTTTTGAGGGTGAAATTGACTTGCCCGATGCACTTTCCTGAAATTCTGGAGACCCCACATGACCCCCTCTGAGCCGATGAGCCCGATTACCGAAGACGACATTGCCGACTATTTGGTGAACACGCCCGACTTTTTCGAGCGCCATGCCTCCTTGTTGGCCACGGTGCAACTGACGCATCCACAAAGCCACCGCGCTGTGGGTTTGCAAGAGCGTCAAGCGCAGATGCTGCGCGACAAGATCAAAGGCTTGGAACACCGCATCATGGACATGATTCGCCATGGCAACGAAAACATGATCCTGACCGACAAGCTGCACCGTTGGTCTTGCGAGTTGTTGGTCACACCGCCCGACCAATTGGCCGAGTTGGCGGTCGACAACATCCGCGACTTGTTTCAAGTGCCGCAAGTGGCGTTGCGTTTGTGGTCTTTGCAAGGGGCTTACGCCAAACAGGCTTACGCCCAAGGCGTGACCGAAGCCGTGCAAACGCTGGCCACTTCGTTGGACACCCCTTATGTCGGGCCGAATGCCGGCTACGAAGCAGTTCAGTGGTTGGCCGAGCCTGCCCAAGCCGCCTCGTTGGCCTTGTTGGCCTTGCGCTCAGCGCCCGGGCAACCGGCCTTTGGTTTGTTGGTGTTGGCCTCGCCAGATGCGCAGCGTTTCAACAGCCAAATGGGCACGGACTTGCTGGAGCGACTCGCCGAGTTGGCGGGCGCGGCCTTGTCGGTGCTGCGAATGCCCGAGGCCTGAAGCATGTCAGACACGGCGCCGGACCCACTGGTTGCCCGATATCTGGCGCATGTGCGCTTTGAAAAAGGCTTGGCCGAGCGCACCTGCAGCCTCTACCAACTCGATTTGATTCGCTTGGCCGACATGGCCGCAGCCTCCCATGTGGCCTTGCTACAGGTGCACAACAGCCATGTGCGGCGCTGGGTGGCCCAGATGCACCGCGCTGGCCGAAGTGGCCGAGGCATTGCCCTGATTTTGTCTGGCTGGCGCGGGTTTTACACCTGGCTGGGGCGCGAAGGTTTGGTCAGCCAAAACCCGGTGGCCGATGTGAAGGCGCCGCGCTCGGCCAAGCCCTTGCCCAAAGCACTGGGTGTCGATGAAGCGGTGCAGCTGGCTCAACACGAAGAAGACAACGACGACCCTTGGCTAGAAGCCCGCGACGCCGCCATGGTGGAGCTGCTGTATGGCTGTGGCCTGCGCATTGCCGAGCTGACGGGTTTGGATGTGGTGGCCAGCAGCGAAGCCAGTCGCCAGGGGCGTGGCTGGATTGATTTGCAAAACGCCGAGGTGCAAGTGCAAGGCAAGGGCAGCAAGCGGCGAACCTTGCCATTGGGGCGAGCCGCGGTCGAGGCTTTGACGCATTGGCTGGCCGTGCGCACGCAATTGCCGGGCATGTTGAGCCAGCCCACACCGGGCGCCTCTGATTTGGCGTTGGCGCTGTTTCCGGGCCGACATGGCACGCGTCTCACGGCCCGGGGCGTGGCCCAGCGCCTTAAACGTCGCAGTTTGTTGGCGGGCTTGGCCACCCCAGTGCATCCGCACATGTTGCGCCATTCTTTTGCCAGCCATGTGTTGCAGTCGAGCGGTGATTTGCGGGCGGTGCAAGAGCTTTTGGGCCACGCCAACATCAGCACCACGCAGGTTTACACGCGTTTGGATTTTCAGCATTTGGCCAAAGCCTACGACGCCGCTCACCCGCGCGCCAAGCGCAAGTGAGTCAGCTACAACGATAGGCTTCAGCGGCTGAGGTTGAGACGAGGCCGCCGAACTGGCTGCGCCATTCATCGCTACACTTCCGAACTCTTTTCTATTGCGGAATCGCTTCATGTCATTGATCCCCACCACCATCCTGACCGGCTTTTTGGGTTCGGGCAAAACCACGCTGTTGAAGCGCGTGTTGACTGAGGCCCATGGCCAAAAAATCGCCGTCATCGAGAACGAATTTGGCGAAGAAAACATCGACAACGACATCTTGGTCTCGGACACCGAAGAGCAAATCATTCAAATGAGCAATGGCTGCATTTGCTGCACCATTCGGGAAGATTTGCGCGTCACCTTGCAATTGCTGGCGGCCAAGCGCCGCAAAGGTTTGCTGAGTTTTGACCGGATCGTGATCGAGACCACCGGTTTGGCCGATCCCGGCCCCGTGGCGCAGACCTTTTTCATGGACGATGAAATTGCCGAGACGTTTTTGCTCGACTCCATCTTGACGTTGGTGGACGCCAAACATGCGGCGCAGCAGTTGAACGACCGTCAAGAAGCGCGCCGGCAAGTGGGTTTTGCCGATCAAATCTTCATCAGCAAAGCCGATTTGGTCTCGGCCGATGATGTGAGTGCCTTGCAACACCGCCTGAAGCACATGAACCCCCGCGCCCCGCAAAAGGTGGTGCACTTTGGCGAAGTCCCCTTGAGCGAGGTGTTTGACCTGAAAGGCTTCAACCTGAACGCCAAACTGGACATTGACCCGGACTTTTTGAAGGAAGATGGTCACGGCCATGACCATGATCACGTGCATGGCGAGCACTGCGACCACCCTTCCCACCAGCATGACCATGCGCACGGCCACGGCCATGACCACGATGATCATGCAGGCCATCACCATCACCACGATGACGATGTGAAGAGCTTTGTTTTCCGGTCAGAGAAGGCCTTCGATCCGGCCAAGTTGGAAGACTTCTTGGGGGCCATCGTGAACATCTATGGTCCGCGCATGCTGCGCTACAAGGGGGTCTTGAACATGCGGGGCACCGAGCGCAAGGTCATTTTCCAGGGCGTTCACCAATTGATGGGCAGTGATTTAGGGCCAATGTGGCGCGATGACGAGGTCAAAACGAGCAAGATGGTATTCATTGGCATCGATTTGCCCAAAGACATCCTGTTGCAAGGCCTGGAGCAGTGCTTGGTTTGAGAGGCAAGGGCGGACATGCCCAGCACTTGCCGGCAGTGAACTTGTCTTTAATCGGTGGCATGTCATTTTTTGATCGTTCTTATCGCTACAATCGCCCGCCTGAAGACCCCCCTTTTGGGGGAGGTTGTTGAACCCAGTCGGTCTACATACGGGTTTGAAATGCATATGAACAGGTTTTTCAATCGGTTGCTGCAGTGTGGCAAGAGGTTTGGGCCTGCCCTTTCACACGGCTAGGAGACAAGACGTGAAGACCTCAAACAAGAAATCGGCCACCCCAGCAGTGGCCAGCAAATCCAAGCCAAGTGCTGTCAAAAAAGCAGCTCCGGTAAAGAAGCCCGCTGCTGTCAAAAAGCCTGTGCCTGCCAAAAAAGCGGCGCCCGTGAAAAAGGCTGCGCCAGCCAAAAAAGCGGTGCCTGCCAAGAAGCCCGCCCCAGCAAAGAAGGCCGTTCCCGTGAAAAAGCCCACGCCTGCCAAGAAGGCCGTGCTTGTGAAAAAAGTGGTCCCCACCAAGAAGCCCGTTGCGCTGAAAAAAGCGGCACCCGTGAAGGCGGCGGCCAAACCCGTGAGTAAACCGGTCTCGAAGCCCGTACCCAAAACGACTGTGACTTCGGTTGGCAAAGGCAAAGCCGCTGCCAAGCCCGTTGCCGCAGTCGACAAAACAAAAAACAAAGCCACAGGACCCGCCGCGAAAAAAACGGCCCCTGTGGTGTCCAAGCCAGCGGCTGCCTCTAAGGCAAAAGCTGCACCCGCGCCGACCTCTAAAAAGGCGGCCACTGTTCCTGAAGCGAAAAATATGACTGTTAAACAAGTGGCGACACCGACTGCCCCGGTCGCCCCAACTGCCGTGACGGCAACGGCGGCGCCTTCTGCGCCTGACCAATTGATTCGTGCCACGCGTCCCTCGGCCCGTTTGGCCCAGATCACCGTGCCTTCCCTCCCTCCGGCCGTGGCCTCTACGGCGGCCAAGGCCAGTTTCATGCCGAGTGCGCCCGCCGCGGCAGTGGCTGCCCCATTTGCACCCATCAAAAAAGACCCCAAGCTGGCCAACAACTGGAAATCAAAATCCCTCGAGGCTTTGACCGATGCCGAGATTTTGGCCATGCCTGAAGCGGAATACATGAACACCGTTCAATTGGCGTATTTCCGTCTGAAATTGACCGTCTTGAAGCAAGAGATTTTGAACAGTGCGGGTGCGACGACCGAGCATTTGCGTGAAGACACTGTGGTGGTGCCAGACCCTGCTGACCGCGCCACCATTGAGGAAGAACACGCGCTTGAGCTGCGCACGCGCGACCGTGAGCGCAAATTGCTCAAGAAAATTGAGCAATCGATTGGGTTGATCGATTCGGGTGAGTACGGCTACTGCGATGAAACCGGTGAGCCCATTGGCGTGGGCCGTTTGTTGGCCCGCCCTACGGCCACTTTGTCGCTGGAAGCGCAGCAACGCCGCGAGTTGAAGCAAAAAATGTTCGGGGACTGATCCCGATGGCCTTGAGCCCTTTTAAAAAACCCCTGCGAAGGGGTTTTTTTTCGCCCCAAGAGTTGAGGCGGGGCCGAATTCATTTTTTGCATCTGACAAATTTGTAATTTTTTTATTTTCCAGAATCCTTCACAGGTTACTTTCAGTGCCCCTTGTAAGTGCCTAATTTACATAGAAATTTCCCTGCTCGGAAGGTAAGAATTCTCCGCTAAGCCATTGATTTCATTGAAAAAAATCGACTTCGTCATGTTGAGTTGCAATGAATTCCTGTTACAGTGCAAAAAAGTGCAATTAAGTGGGGAAAAGTGCCTCCGCTTGCACCTCTCAACTGGAAAAAGGTCGTTGCAGTGTTTCAAGGGGCTTCATCGCTGAGTCTGGATGCCAAAGGGCGGTTGTCTGTGCCGACTCGGCATCGCGACGTCCTGAGCGCCAACGCCCAGGGTCACTTGACGATCACGAAACACCCGCATGGTTGCTTGATGGTGTTTCCTCGCCCCGAGTGGGAGAAATTCCGTGAGCGCATTGCCCAGTTGCCCATGTCGGCACAGTGGTGGAAGCGCATCTTCTTGGGCAACGCCATGGATGTCGAAATGGACGGCACCGGTCGGGTCTTGATTTCCCCTGAGTTACGCCAAGCCGCGGGCATTGCCAAAGACACCATGCTGCTGGGCATGGGCAACCACTTTGAGTTGTGGGACAAGGCCACCTACGACGCGCAAGAAGCGCAGGCCATGCAGGGCGAAATGCCCGATGTGTTCAAGGACTTTTCGTTCTGAATGCAATGACTGAAAACGCGCTGACCCACACCACTGTGCTCTTGAATGAGGCGGTGGATGAATTGCTCCAAGCCAGTGCAGGTGCTGATGGCACTTATGTCGACGCCACCTTCGGGCGTGGCGGGCATTCCCGATTGATCCTGTCGCGCTTGTCGGCCCAAGGTCGGCTGCAGGCTTTTGACAAAGACCTTGAAGCCATTGCCGAGGCTGGACGCATTGCGGATGACCGGTTTTCTATCCGCCACGACGGCTTTTCTCACTTGGGTGAACTGCCCGCCGGCAGCGTCGATGGCGTCCTGATGGACTTGGGCATCAGCTCTCCCCAAATTGACAGCCCCGAGAGGGGTTTTTCTTTTCGTTTTGAGGGCCCGCTCGACATGCGCATGGACACCACGCGCGGTGAGAGTGTGGCCGATTGGCTGGCTTCGGCCACGGTGGATCAAATCACGGAGGTGATACGTGACTATGGCGAAGAACGGTTTGCTTTTCAGATTGCAAAGGCGCTTGTGGCTCGCCGACAAGAGCGGGGCCCAATTTCAACCACCACCGATTTGGCCCAGCTCGTGGCTGACACGGTCAAAACTCGCGAGCCGGGCCAGAATCCTGCAACGCGGACATTTCAGGCTTTTCGGATTTTCATCAACGCAGAGCTTGCGGAGCTCGAACAGGCGCTAGAAGCCAGTTTGCAGGTGTTGGCTGCCGGCGGCCGTTTGGTGGTCATCAGTTTCCATTCGCTTGAAGACCGCATCGTCAAGCAGTTCATTGCCAAGCATTCCAAAGAAGTGGTTGACCGGCGCGTGCCTTTTGCCGAGCCAGTGAAGATGCGCTTGAAAGCCTGTGGCCGTGTGCGCCCCAGCGAAGCCGAGGTGCGCCACAACCCCCGCTCGCGCAGCGCCATCATGCGCATGGCCGAACGCACCGAGGTGCCAGCATGAGCCGCTTGAGCATTTTGCTGCTGATGGCGGTGCTGGGCAGTGCCTTGTTTTTGGTGCACAGCCAATATGAAACACGGCGCGTGTTCATGGCCTTGGAAGCGGCACGCAAAGAAGCCAAACGCCTCGAAGTGGACCACGATCGCCTGCAGATTGAGCGCCGCTCGCAAGCCACGCCATTGCGCGTGGAACAACTGGCGCGCCAGCAGCTGCAAATGCGCCCAGCATCGCCCGCCATCACGCAGTATGTGAGCGTGAAAGATGGCGCAGTGGCGGTTCAGGGGGTGCAACCATGACCCGCAGCGTGCAGTTGTCTTCCAGCCCCTTGCTGGCCAGCAAGACGCCCGTTTGGCGCAGCAAATTCATTGTGGCCGCCATTGCGTTGGGCTTCATGGGCTTGGTGGCGCGCGCCGCATACGTCCAAGTGATTGCCAATGATTTTTATATTGAACAAGGCCAAGTGCGTTTTGCCAGAACGCTGTCCTTGCCGGCCAACCGTGGTCGTGTGATGGATCGGCATGGGGTGTTGTTGGCTTCGAGCGTGCCGGCCCCCAGCATTTGGGCCAATCCAGAAGACATCGACCGTGACCCTGCCAAGCTGCGTGAATTGGCGCGCTTGCTGGACATGACGCCTTCCGAGTTGAACAAAAAACTCAAAGACGACGAAAAAACATTTGTTTGGTTGCGCCGCCAACTGGATGAGCCGGTGGCCAAGCAGGTACTGGCACTGGGCATCAAAGGGGTTTACGACATCAAGGAATACAAGCGTTTGTATCCCGAAGGTGAAGCGGCAGCCCACATTGTGGGCTTCACCAATGTGGAAGACCAAGGGCAAGAAGGTGTGGAGTTGGTTTTCCAAAAACAACTCGCAGGCAAGCCAGGTTCACGTCGTGTCATCAAGGACCGATTTGGCCGTGTGGTCGAGGACGTGGGTGAGGCTGTGCCACCCGTGGACGGCGAAGACCTGCAACTGAGCATCGACAGCAAAGTGCAGTTTTTTGCTTATCAGCGGTTGCGTGAAGCGGTGCTCGAAAACAAAGCCAAAGCAGGCAGCGTGGTGGTGCTGGACGCCCAATCGGGTGAGATTTTGGCACTGGCCAACTACCCCAGTTATTCGCCCGACAAACGGGTGAACTTGAGCGGCGAGCAATTGCGCAACCGCGCCTTGACCGACACCTTTGAGCCTGGCTCGACCATGAAGCCTTTCGCTGTGGCGCTGGCCATGGAAAAAGGTTTGGTCAAGCCTGAAACGCCCATCCAGACAGCCCCCGGGCGGATCACCATCACCGGCTCGACCATCACCGATGCGCATCCCCACGGCGTGCTCTCGGTGAACGAGGTGATTCAAAAATCCAGCAACGTGGGCACGGTCAAGATCGCCATGCAAATGGAGCCCCGCGAAATGTGGGAGATGTTTGCCCATGTGGGCTTTGGTCAAAAACCGCAATTGCCTTTCCCCGGCGTGGTCAGTGGCCGTTTGCGTCCATACAAAACTTGGCGTCCGATTGAGCAAGCCACCATGAGCTATGGCTATGGCATCTCGAGCAGCTTGTTCCAAGTGGCCCGGGCCTACACCGTGTTTGCGCGCGATGGCGAAGTGGTGCCCGCCACCTTGATGAAGGCCGAGAACCAAGTGGCGGGTGTGCGCGTGATCAGCGTTGAAAACGCCAAGGCCATGCGCAAGATGCTGCAAATGGCCGCAGGCCCCGGCGGCACGGCACAAAAGGCCCAGACCATTGGCTATTCGGTGGGGGGCAAAACCGGTACCGCCCATAAGCAAGAGGGCAAAGGCTACGCAGGTAAAAAGTACCGCGGGTTTTTTGTGGGCATGGCACCCATTGAAGCGCCTCGCATTGTGGTGGCGGTGATGATCGACGAACCCAGCAACGGGCGTTATTACGGCGGCGATGTGGCCGCACCGGTGTTCAGCCAAACCGTGCAGCAAACATTGCGCTTGATGGGGGTTCAGCCCGACATGGCGGTGAAGCCCCAGATCGTGGCGCAATCGGTCGAGGAGTCGTTTTGATGCAGATGCTGCACAACGCCCCTGAAGCGGCCCGTTGGTTGCGCGCCCGCGTGACCGGTGAGTTGCGCACCGACAGCCGTTTGGTGGGTGCAGGTGATGCGTTCATCGCATGGCCTGGCGCCGCCACCGATGGGCGTCAGTATTTGGCGCAAGCTTTGGCCCAAGGCGCCAGTGCCTGCTTGCTCGAAGACGAAGACCATGCACAGTGGCTGCAAGCATTGCCTGAAGAAACGGCAGGCACCGATCGCTTGGCCGTGATGAAAGGGCTCAAGGCGCAGACCGGATGGGTTGCGGATGCCTACTACGAGCAACCCAGCCAGGTTCTGAATGTGCTGGCTGTGACCGGAACCAATGGCAAAACATCCACCGCTTGGTGGTTGGCGCAGGCGCTGACTTCGCCCGCTCTCGGCCAGGGCTGCGGCTTGGTGGGAACATTGGGTGTGGGCCAGTTGCCTCATTTGGTGTCCACCGGCATGACCACCCCAGACCCTGTTTTGTTGCAGCGCCAATTCAGGTTGTTTGCCGATCAGGGCTTGACGCACTGCGCCATCGAGGCTTCATCCATTGGTTTGTCGGAACACCGCTTGGACGGTACGCACATTCGGGTGGCGGTCTTCACCAATTTCACGCAAGACCACTTGGACTACCACGGGGACATGGCCAGTTATTGGGCGGCCAAAGAAGCCTTGTTCAGCTGGCCAGGTTTGCAGGCGGCCGTTATCAACATCGACGACCCCAAGGGCGCCATGTTGGCCCAGCGCTTGGCCGATTCAGACGTGCAAATTTGGACGTGCTCGCGGCAAACAAAGGCGCGCTTACAAGCCCGCGCTTTGCCCAGTGCCAGTGGTTTGGTGTTTGAGGTGATCGAAGGCACCGAAGTGCAAACACTGAACACCGGCCTGATGGGTGACTACAACATGGACAACTTGTTGGGTGTGTTGGGCAGTTTGCGGGCCTTGGGCTTTGACTTGAAGCAGGCCATCGAAGCCTGTGCGAAATTGACCGCGGTGCCCGGACGCATGCAACGCGTGCAGGTTGCAGACGCGGATTCGAAAACCGAGCTGCCCTTGGTGGTGGTGGATTACGCGCACACGCCCGATGCCGTGACCCATGCGCTGACCGCTTTGCGTGCACAGGCAATGGCGCGGGGAGGTCGTTTGTGGTGTGTGGTGGGCTGTGGGGGTGACCGCGATGCGCTCAAGCGCCCCCTGATGGCCGCTGCCGCAGAGCATGCATCTGACCGCTTGGTGTTGACCAGCGACAACCCTCGTTCTGAGTCGCCCGAAGCCATTTTGGCCGACATGTTGAAGGGCTTGAGCCATCCTGAGCAGGCGCTGGTGGTGGTGGACCGCGCCGTGGCAATTGCGCAAGTGGTAGCCGAAGCCAATGTGCAAGATGTGGTCTTGTTGGCCGGCAAAGGCCATGAGACAGTGCAAGAAATCGGCGGTGCACGCTTGCCTTTCTCGGATGTGTTGCAGGCTCAACGGGCCTTGCAAGTGCGCACCCCAAACGCAACCGGAGTCGCCGCATGACTGCGATGCACTCCAAAATGAACTTCAAGCTGGCATTGGCCTTGGGCTGGTTGAGCCAAGTGCGCGGCCTGAGCATCGAGTCGGTGGTGGTGGACCGCGTTCACACCGACAGCCGCAGCTTGCAAGCCGGTGATTTGTTTGTTGCCCTGCGTGGCGAGCGGTTTGACGGTAACCAGTTCATTGCACAGGCCAAGGCGCAAGGCGCTGTGGCTGTGTTGTGCGAAGCCTCAGGTGAAGCTGTGGCTGTGGCCCATGGCTTGCCTGCTTTGGTGGTGCCCGATGCGCGCATCGCCTTGGGTGAGTTGGCTGCCGGTTGGCGCGCCCAGTTTGACTTGCCCTTGATTGCCGTCACGGGCAGCAACGGCAAAACCACCGTGACGCAAATGATCGCCTCGATCTTGCGTGCCCATGCCGCAGAGGGGGCGCTGTCCACCCAAGGCAATTTGAACAATGACATTGGCGTGCCCTTGACGCTGTTGAACTTGCGCGCCCATCACCGCATCGCGGTGGTCGAGTTGGGCATGAACCATCCGGGCGAAATCGCGTACTTGGCCAACTTGACGCGGCCCACAGTGGCGGTGGTCAACAACGCCCAACGTGAACACCAAGAATTCATGGGCACAGTCGAAGCCGTGGCTTATGAAAACGGGGCCGTCTTGCAGGCGTTGCCCGCGCAGGGCGTGGCCGTGTTCCCTGCAGATGAAGTGTTTGCGCAGGTGTGGCAAGCCTTGGCAGGTGACCGGACGCAACGCACGTTCGCGTTGGCACTGGCCGACGCACAGCCCGATGTCCATGCGCAAGTCAAAGCCGATGTCCATGCGGCCTTGGTGAGTTGGCAATCGGGCGCTTGGCAATTCACCCTCAAAAGCGCAGAAGGCACTGCACCCGTGCGCTTGCACATTGCAGGGCGACACAACGTAAAAAATGCTCTGGCCGCCAGCGCCTGCGCTTTGGCGGCGGGCGTGTCTTTGGCTTCGGTGGCGCAGGGCTTGCAAGCATTTGAGCCCGTCAAGGGCCGCTCTCGCGCCTTGGTCTTGCGCATGCCCCATGCTGACATGAATCTGGTCGATGACACCTACAACGCCAACCCCGACTCGGTGCGCGCGGCGATCGCCGTGTTGGCCGAATTGCCCGCACCCCGTTTGCTGGTGTTGGGTGACATGGGCGAAGTGGGCAACCAAGGTCCCGAGTTCCATGCCGAAGTGGGGGCTTATGCCGCCGAATGCGGCATTGAAGCGCTTTACACCTTGGGCGAGTTGTCTGTGCATGCCGCCAAAGCGTTTGGCCAGGCGCGCCACTTTGACAGCATGGACATGTTGTTGAGCGCAGTCACCGCACAGGACCAGAGTTTCCAAAGTGTGGTGGTGAAAGGCTCGCGCTTCATGAAGATGGAGCGCGTGGTCGAAGCCTTGGTGTCCTTGTCTTCAGCTCCCAAAAAAATGGCCAATAACGATCAAAAAGGGGCTGTGCATGCTGCTTAGCTTGGCGCAATGGTTGCAGAGTTTGTCGCCCGAATGGGGCTTCCTGCGCATTTTTCAATACATCACGTTCCGTGCGGTGATGGCGGCCATGACCGCGTTGTTGATTGGTTTGGCGGCCGGGCCGTTTGTGATTCGGCGACTGACGGCGCTCAAGATGGGTCAGCCGATTCGCGGTTACGGCATGGAGTCGCATCTGGCCAAAAGCGGTACACCCACCATGGGCGGCGTACTGATTTTGTTGTCCATCGCCATCTCAACGTTGTTGTGGTTTGACTTGTCCAACCGCTTTGTCTGGATTGTGCTGGTCGTGACCTTGGGCTTTGGTGCCATTGGCTGGGTCGACGACTGGCGCAAAGTGGTCAACAAAGACCCAGAAGGCATGCGGTCGCGTGAAAAATACTTTTGGCAGTCGGTGATTGGTTTGTTGGCGGCGTTGTATTTGGTGTTCAGCATTTCAGAGGTGTCCAACCTGCGCGTGTTGGATTTGTTTGGCAAGTGGGTCATGTCGGGCTTTGATGTGAACCTGCCACCCAAAGCCGGTTTGCAAGTACCGTTCTTCAAAGAGATCAACTACCCCTTGGGCGTGTTGGGCTTTGTGGTGTTGACCTATTTGGTCATTGTCGGCTCCAGCAATGCGGTCAACCTGACCGATGGTCTTGATGGACTGGCCATCATGCCGGTGGTCATGGTCGGCTCAGCCTTGGGCGTTTTTGCCTATGTCACGGGCAGCTCGGTGTATTCCAAGTATTTGTTCTTTCCGCACATTCCTGGGTCGGGTGAATTGATGATTTTCTGCGCCGCCATGGCCGGTGCAGGCTTGGCCTTTTTGTGGTTCAACACCCATCCTGCGCAGGTCTTCATGGGCGATGTGGGCGCACTGGCCTTGGGCGCTGCATTGGGCACCATTGCGGTCATCGTGCGCCAAGAAATTGTGTTGGCCATCATGGGCGGTATCTTTGTGGTGGAAGCCATCTCGGTGATGGCGCAGGTCACGTATTTCAAGTACACCAAGAAAAAATACGGTGAAGGTCGGCGCATTTTGAAGATGGCGCCTTTGCACCACCATTTTGAGAAGAGTGGCTGGAAAGAAACGCAAGTGGTGGTTCGTTTTTGGATCATCACCATGTTGTTGTGTCTGGTGGGCTTGTCCACCTTGAAGCTGAGGTAAACATGCAGCTGCAAGGTCAACACGTTTTGATTCTCGGTTTGGGTGCATCTGGCCTGGCGATGGCCCGGTGGTGCGCGCTTGCCGGTGCAGACGTGACGGTGGCCGACACACGAGAATCACCACCTCAATTGGCCGTCTTGCAGGCCGATTGCCCTGCTGTGAAATTTGTGGCGGGACCATTCCAAGCCAATCTGGTGGAAGGCACTTCGGTGCGCGCGGTCTTCCGCAGCCCAGGCCTGGCGCCTGACGTGGTGGCGCCGGTGGTGCAGGCTGCGACTGCGATGGGCTTGTGGCAGGGCGGCGAGTTGAGTTTGTTTGCCTCGGGCTTGGCGGAGCTGAAAGCCAATTTTGGGTACGCACCGCAGGTGTTGGCGATCACCGGCACCAACGGTAAAACCACCGTCACTTCACTCACAGCTCAGTTGGTGGCACGCGCCGGTAAAAGCGTGAAAGTGGCGGGCAACATTGGTCCCACCTTGCTCGACACCTTGACCGAGGCAATAGCAGAAGCCCAACAAGCCGTTGATGTGCAACAAGAAAAAGACGCTGCTGAAGCCACGCCTCATGCGGATTCTGCCGAATTGCTGAACGATGCGAGCGCGCCTGAAGACTCGCCTACTGATGCGTCCAAAGATGCGCCTGCAGATGTATCTGCAGAATTGCCTGAAGTTGCTCAGGACGAAGAAGAAATGGCAAGCCCTGTGGTGACGGCAGTCGCCCCCGTTGTGCTGCACCCTTTGGCGCAAGCCTTGCCGCAAGTGTGGGTGCTCGAGTTGTCGAGTTTCCAGTTGGACAGCAGCGAAGGTTTTGAGCCCACCGCGGCCACCGTGTTGAACATCTCGCAAGACCATTTGGATTGGCATGGGTCGATGGCTGCATACGCTGCTGCCAAGGCCAAAATATTTGGCGACAAAGCGTTGATGGTGTTGAACCGCGAAGACGCACAAGTCATGGCCATGCGCCCCGCTCCTGTGCGGGTGAAGCTGCAAAAGCCCGTAGAGCGCGCGTGCGTGAACTTTGGCGGCGACATGCCCCAGCACCCGGGTGATTTTGGCATCGAAGTCATGAATGGCATGACCTGGTTGGTGCGCGCACTCGAGGCTGATGAGACCCGCCGTCGTCGCAAAGACGAGGCAGAAGAGTTGCACATTCAAAGGCTCATGCCAGCCGATGCCCTGCGCATTCGGGGTCGTCACAACGCGGTCAATGCGCTGGCCGCATTGGCTTTGGCCAGCAGTGCAGGTTGTGCCT
The DNA here is from genome assembly GCA_046047055.1 of Pseudomonadota bacterium. Taxonomy (GTDB): domain Bacteria; phylum Pseudomonadota; class Gammaproteobacteria; order Burkholderiales; family Burkholderiaceae_C; genus Limnohabitans_A. The sequence goes on from JBJOIR010000001.1 coordinate 61,420, forward strand.
TGGGCCCCATGCTGTATGGCTTGCGCGAATACCGTGGCGAACCGCACCGGGTGGAGTCGGTGGCCATCGTCAACGAAGTGGAGTATTTCGACGACAGCAAAGGCACCAATGTGGGCGCTACCGTGGCCGCCTTGCAAGGCCTGGGCGCCGACCGGCGCTTGGTCGTCATTTTGGGTGGCGATGGTAAAGGCCAAGATTTTTCGCCACTGGCTGCACCCGTGGCGCGCTATGCCCGCGCAGTGGTGCTGATTGGGCGCGATGGCCCGCTTATTCGTGAGGCCTTGCAAGATGCAGGTGTGCCTTTGCACGATGCCGCAGACATGGACAGTGCCGTAACGACCGCAGCATCACTCGCCAAAAGTGGTGACGCGGTGCTGATGTCGCCGGCTTGCGCCAGCTTGGACATGTTTGATCACTACGGTCACCGTGCCGAGGTCTTTTGCCGTGCGGTTGCCGGTTTGGCCGAAGAGGCCGGCACATCCATGGGAGGTGGCTTGTGAGCGAAGCCCTGACCTTGTCCCAACGCATGCAAGCCCACTTTGACCGCTGGGGTGGTTTTTTCACCGGTCGAGTCACTGGTGAAGCCGCAGGCGCACAAAGTCTGCCCGTAAATTTAGGGGGCTACGATTTCGCGCGGGCCAATTCCGGTACACCTGCGCGTTTGCAAAGCGTCGACCAAGCGCTGGTGTGGGTGGTCGTGGCACTGCTGATGTGGGGCATGGTGATGGTGTATTCGGCCTCAATAGCCATGCCTGACAACCCCCGTTTCTCGCGCTACTCCCAGACGCATTTCTTGACGCGCCATGTAATCTCTATGGTTGTCGGTAGTGTCATGGCTTTGCTGGTGTTTCAGGTGCGCACCGAAACCTGGGAAAAAATGGCACGTCCCTTGTTTGTGGCCTCGCTGATCTTGTTGGCGCTGGTCCTGATCCCATTTATTGGCAAGGGTGTGAACGGCGCACGCCGCTGGATTTCTTTTGGCATCATCAATTTCCAGCCCTCCGAATTGGCCAAATTTGCCACCATCATTTACGCCGCCGACTACATGGTGCGCAAGATGGATGTGAAAGAACGCTTCTTCCGTGCGGTGTTGCCCATGGGCGCTGCGGTGGCGTTGGCAGGTGTTTTCTTGCTGGCCGAACCTGACATGGGCGCCTTCATGGTGATCGCCATCATTGCCATGGGGATCTTGTTTTTGGGCGGTGTGAATGCCCGCATGTTCTTCTTAATTTTTGCGGTGCTGGTGGGGGCCTTCGTCTTGATGATCGCGGCATCCCCATGGCGCCGAGAGCGCATCTTTGCTTACCTGGACCCTTTCAGCGCAGAACATGCCTTGGGCAAGGGCTACCAACTTTCGCACTCACTCATTGCCATTGGGCGTGGTGAGATTTGGGGCGTTGGTTTGGGCGGCAGCGTCGAAAAATTGCATTGGTTGCCAGAAGCCCACACCGACTTTTTGTTGGCGGTCATTGGCGAAGAATTTGGCCTGGTGGGGGTCTCGGTTGTGATCTTGCTGTTCTTGTGGCTGAGTCGCCGCATCATGGTGATCGGCCGCCAAGCCATTGCGCTCGACAAGGTGTTTGCAGGCTTGGTGGCCCAAGGCGTGGGGATCTGGATTGGATTCCAGGCCTTCATCAACATGGGTGTGAATTTGGGCGCCTTGCCGACCAAGGGTTTGACCTTGCCCTTGATGAGTTACGGCGGCTCGGCTGTCATGATGAATCTGATTGCCATTGCGGTGGTGCTGCGCATTGACGCCGAAAACAAACAGATGATGCGGGGAGGGCGCTCATGAACGCCAAATGCGCATTGGTCATGGCGGGCGGCACCGGTGGCCATATTTTTCCGGGCCTGGCCGTGGCTGAAGCCTTGCGTGCTGCTGGTTGGCGCGTGCATTGGCTGGGCGCTCCTGACAGCATGGAAAGCCAACTGGTGCCCCAACGCGGATTTGCGTTTGAGAGTGTTGCTTTCGGTGGTGTGCGCGGTAAAGGTCTCGTGACACTGGCGGTGTTGCCCCTCAAACTGTTGCGCGCTTTCTGGCAAAGCCTGCAAGTGATGCGCCGCGTGCGCCCGGATGTGGTGTTGGGCTTGGGCGGTTACATCACATTTCCTGGCGGCATGATGGCCAGCCTGTATGGCAAGCCTGTCGTGCTGCACGAGCAAAACTCGGTGGCCGGTTTGGCCAACAAAGTGTTGGCTCAAATCGCAGACCGTGTCTTCACCGCATTTCCTGGGGTCATGAAAACCGGTCAGTGGGTGGGCAACCCCTTGCGCCAGGCCTTCACCGAACAGGCCGCACCTGCCGCGCGTTTTGCGGGGCGCACCGGTCCTCTGCGGATCTTGGTCGTGGGTGGCAGCTTGGGCGCGAAGGCCTTGAATGACATCGTGCCGCAAGCGCTGACTTTGCTGCCGACGGCCACACGACCTCTTGTGACCCACCAAAGTGGTGCCAAACAAATTGAGGCGTTGCGTGCCAATTACGAAGCAGCCGGTGTGCAGGCTGAGTTGACCCCTTTCATTGACGACACCGCGACGGCATTTGCACAAGCCGATTTGGTGATTTGCCGCGCAGGCGCGAGCACCGTGACCGAGTTGGCCGCCATTGGCGTGGCGGCCATCTTTGTGCCCTTCCCATTTGCCGTGGACGATCACCAAACCACCAATGCCCAGTTTTTGGTGGCAGAGGGCGGAGGTTGGTTGATGCCGCAAGCCGAACTCACAGCCCAAAGTTTGGCCGACCGACTGGCCTCATTGGACCGCGCAGCCTTGTTGGATGGCGCAGAAAAAGCACACGCACAGAAAAAAACAAATGCCACGCGGGAAGTTGTGATGGCTTGTGAGGAGTTGGCCGCATGAAACACGCCATTCGAAAAATTCACTTCATCGGCATCGGTGGATCAGGCATGAGTGGCATTGCCGAAGTGCTGCTGAACCTGGGCTACCAGATCTCGGGCTCTGACTTGGCAGACAGCGCCACTTTGCACCGTCTGGCAGCCTTGGGCATTGAGACCCATGTCGGCCACTCGGCCGCCAATATGAAAGACGCCGATGCGGTTGTCACATCCACCGCAGTCAAATCGGACAACCCTGAAGTGCTGGCTGCCCGCGAACGCCACATTCCGATCGTGCCACGAGCGGTCATGTTGGCTGAATTGATGCGCATGAAACAAGGCGTTGCCATTGCAGGCACCCACGGCAAAACCACCACCACCAGTTTGGTGGCCAGTGTCTTGGCCGAAGCAGGCCTTGACCCCACGTTTGTGATTGGGGGGCGCTTGAACAGTGCAGGCGCGAATGCCAAGTTGGGTACGGGCGACTACATCGTGGTCGAGGCAGACGAGTCCGATGCATCGTTCTTGAACTTGCTGCCGGTGATGGCGGTGGTGACCAACATCGATGCCGACCACATGGAAACCTATGGCCACGATCTGGCCCGCTTGAAGACCGCTTTTGTGGAGTTTTTGCACCGCATGCCGTTTTATGGCACCGCGGTGGTGTGCTCGGACGACCCCGGTGTTCAGTCCATCGTGCAAGACATTGCCCGCCCGGTGACCACCTATGGTTTGAACGAAGGCGCCCAAGTGCGTGCCGTGAATGTGCGCGCAGAGCACGGCCAAATGCATTTCACAGTGCAACGCCGCAATGGGGTCACCTTGCCAGACCTGCCCTTGGTATTGAACTTGCCGGGCAACCACAACGTGCTCAATGCCTTGGCGGCTGTGGCTGTGGCAGTGGAGTTGGGGGTCGAAGACGCTGCCGTGCAACGTGCGTTGGCCGGATTCAAAGGCGTGGGTCGCCGCTTCCAGCGCTATGGCGATGTGTCGCTGCCTCGTGGCGCAGGCACCTTCACCGTCATTGACGACTATGGCCATCACCCTGTTGAGATGGCGGCGACTTTGGCGGCAGCCCGTGGTGCGTTCCCAGGCCGTCGGTTGGTGCTGGCGTTCCAGCCACACCGTTACAGCCGCACCCGTGATTGCTTCGAAGACTTCGTCAAGGTCATTGGCACCGGCTGCGACAGCGTGTTGTTGTCTGAGGTGTACGCCGCCGGTGAGGCGCCGATTGTGGCGGCCGACGGTCGCTCACTGGCACGAGCCCTGCGTGTGGCGGGAAAAGTGGAGCCGGTATTTGTCGATGCCATTGCCGACATGCCCCAAGCGGTGCTCAGCAACGCACAAGATGGCGACGTGGTGATTTGCATGGGCGCGGGATCGATTGGTGCTGTACCCGCCAAAGTGGTGGAATTGGGAGGTGCCGCATGAGCACGCACTCCTTGGGTAAAGTGGCGGTCCTCATGGGTGGGCGCTCTGCCGAGCGTGAAGTGTCCTTGATGTCGGGCCAAGGCGTGTTGCAGGCCTTGCGTGCCAGTGGTGTAGATGCGCATGCCTTTGACCCGGCAGAACGCGATTTGGGCGCATTGAAGCAAGAGCAATTTGAGCGCTGCTTCATCGCTTTGCATGGCCGCTATGGTGAAGACGGTACGGTTCAGGGCGCCCTGGAATTGTTGGGCATTCCCTACACCGGCTCGGGTGTGATGGCCTCCAGCATCGCGATGGACAAAACCATGACCAAACGGGTTTGGTTGGCAGAAGGTCTGCCCACACCGGCGTATGTGTTGGTGCGACGCGAGCAATTGGGCGATGTGTCCATTCAGAGCCTGATTCAAACTTTGGGCTTGCCCATGATCGTCAAACCCGCGCGTGAAGGCTCATCGATTGGCGTGACCAAAGTCGTCGCGGCCGAAGACTTGCCCGCCGCGTTAGAGGCGGCAGGTCGATGCGACGCTGACATTTTGTGTGAGCAGTGCATCGTGGGTGACGAGGTGACTTGCCCTGTTTTGGGTGAAGGCGACCAAACCCACGCCTTGCCGATCATTCGCATCGTGGCCCCTGCCGGCAACTACGACTACCAAAACAAATACTTCACCGACGACACCCAATATCTCGTGCCGAGTGGTTTGCCGCTTGCCGAAGAAAAAGCCATTGAAGCCTTGGTGGTCAAGGCCTACCAATTGTTGGGCTGCAGAGGTTGGGGTCGTCTGGATGTGATGATTGACGCCCAAACGCGCCAGCCTTATTTGCTGGAAATCAACACCTCGCCCGGCATGACCGGTCACTCGTTGGTGCCCATGTCTGCCAAGGCCGCGGGCATCAGCTATGAAGCTTTGTGCCAGCAGTTGTTGTCCTCGGCCAGCTTGGACCATGTGCAGGAGGTGCTTGCGTGAACAAGAGCCTGCCACTGCCACTGGACATCCGCCTCATGAACTTCGCGGCAGCTTTGCTGGCGGTGGTATCGGTGTTGCTGATGTTGGGCAGCGGAATTCAATGGCTGTTGCAACACCCGATTTTCAACATCCAGTCGATCACGGTGCAAGGCGAGGTCTCGCGCAACAACGCAGTGACTTTGCGCGCCAATGTGATGCCTCAGTTGAGTGGCAACTTTTTCACCATCGATTTGAAGCGCGCACGCGATGCCTTTGAAGCCGTGCCTTGGGTCAGAGGTGCCGTGGTGCACCGCGACTTTCCTAACAAATTGAAAGCAGTTTTGTTGGAGCACGAGCCAATGGCACTTTGGGGGGACGAGGGCTCCAGCAAGATGGTGAACCAACAAAGCCAAGTATTTGAAGCGAATGTGGAAGAGGTGGATGTCGATGCCTTGCCTCGCCTGAAGGGGCCAGACGATCAGTCCGCCTTGGTGGTGCGCATGTTCCGTGATTTGGTGCCCATTTTTAAAGCGGTTGACATGCGCATTGAGCAGCTTGAGTTGACTCCTCGCGGCAGTTGGCGCGTTTTGACCGATGGTGGCGCGCAACTCGAATTGGGGCGTGGCACTGAAGCCGAGATGGTCGCTCAGTTGAAGATTTTTTTCAGAACGTTGTCGCAAATCACCGCCCGCTACGGCCGCACGCCCAGCGCGTTAGCCGGGGCTGATTTAAGACACAAAGATGGTTATGCCGTGCGCTTGCGTGGTGTGACCACGCTGGACGTTGATGGCAAGAAGAGTCCTTGAGCGATCAAGGCGAAAGAATGAAACGGAAACGGTGATTCAAATGGCAAAAGAGTACAAAGATCTGGTGATTGGATTGGACATTGGCACCTCCAAAGTCATGGCGGTGGTGGCGGAAGTCATGCCCGATGGCGAACTGAAGATTGCGGGTCTGGGCATCGCACCAGGGAACGGGCTCAAACGCGGCGTGGTGGTCAACATTGACGCCACTGTGCAAAGCATTCAACAGGCGCTGAAAGAAGCCGAGTTGATGGCCGACTGCAAGATCACCCGTGTCAATGTGGGCATCACCGGTAGCCACATTCGTGGCATCAATTCGAGCGGCATGGTGGCCATCAAGGACAAAGAAGTCACGCAAGCCGATGTGGCGCGTGTGATGGAAACCGCGCGGGCCATCAACATCTCGACCGATCAACGGTTGCTGCTGGTGGCGCCACAAGAATTTGTCATTGACGGACAAGAAGTCAAAGAGCCCATCGGCATGAGTGGCATGCGCCTCGAGGCCAAAGTGCACATCGTGACCGGAGCCCAAAGCGCGGCAGAAAACATCATCAAGTGCGTGCGCCGCTGTGGCTTAGAGGTCGACCAACTGTTGCTCAACCCCCAATCGTCAAGTCTGGCGGTGTTGTCAGAAGACGAGCGTGAGTTGGGGGTGGTGTGTGTGGACATTGGCGCAGGCACCACCGATGTGGCGATTTTCTCCAACGGTTCGATTCGCCACACCGCCGTGATTCCGATTGCCGGTGATTTGATCACCAGCGACATTGCGATGGCATTGCGCACGCCCACCAAAGATGCCGAAGACATCAAGGTGGAGAGCGGTTTTGCCAAGCAATTGTTGGCCGACCCCGATGCGCAGGTGGAAGTGCCGGGCTTGGGTGACCGTGGCCCTCGCATGTTGAGTCGCCAAGCTTTGGCCGGTGTGATTGAGCCGCGCATCGAAGAAATCTTTTCGCTGGTGCACCAAGTCATTCGCGAGTCGGGCTATGAAGAGGTCTTGTCCTCCGGCATTGTGTTGACCGGTGGCAGCGCTGTCATGCCTGGCATGGTCGAGTTGGGGGAAGACATCTTTTTGAAACCTGTGCGCCGCGGCTTGCCCAAGTACGCCGGTGGCTTGGCCGACATGGTCAGCCAGCCACGTGCGGCCACCGTGATGGGCTTGCTCGAAGAGGCCCGATTGGCGCGCTTGCGTGGCTACAAAGTCACACAGAAAAAGAGTTCCATGAACAACGCATTCGGCCGCTTCAAAGACTTCATTGTGGGGAACTTCTGATGCACTGGAAAAAACACTTTCTGGCCCGAGGCAGTCCCCCCGCATGGCGACCGTGTCGATGTTGACACACCCTCTCGTTCACAAAAACAAATTGAGATTTTTTCGGCAACTGCAAACAAATTTAGGAGTAGCACCATGACCATCGAAATGATTCAGACAGAAGAATTTAACCAAGGCACTCAGATCAAAGTGATCGGTGTTGGCGGCGGCGGCGGCAACGCGGTCGAGCACATGATCGAGCGCAATGTTCAGGGCGTCGAATTCGTCTGTGCCAACACCGACGCGCAGGCCCTGGCTCGCAGCGCGGCACACCGTTTCATACAACTGGGTCAAACCGGCTTGGGCGCTGGCAGCAAACCTGAAAAAGGCCGTGAAGCCGCCGAGAGCGCTGAAGCCGACATCCGCGCTGCCATTGAAGGCTCGCACATGCTCTTCATCACCGCCGGTATGGGCGGTGGAACCGGCACGGGCGCTGCCCCAGTGATTGCCCGTATTGCCAAAGAGATGGGCATTTTGACCGTGGGCGTGGTCACCAAGCCGTTCGAGTTTGAAGGCGGACGCCGCATGTCTAACGCCGATTTGGGCATGCAAGAGCTCGAAGCCAATGTGGACTCCTTGATTGTGGTGTTGAACGAAAAGTTGCTGGAATTGCCCGGTGGCGAGGACATGACACAGGACGAAGCTTTTGCCCACGCCAACGATGTGCTTAAAAACGCCGTGGGTGGTATTGCCGAAATCATCAATGTGCCCGGCCATGTGAACGTCGACTTTGAAGACGTGCGCACAGTCATGGGTGAGCCGGGCAAAGCGATGATGGGAACTGCAGCAGCCAGCGGCCCTGACCGTGCCCGCATCGCCGCAGAACAAGCGGTGGCTTGCCCATTGCTTGAAGGCGTGGATTTGTCGGGTGCCAAAGGCGTGCTGGTCTTGATCAGCGCCGCAAAGGGTTCCTTGAAATTGTCAGAGTCCAAGCAAGCCATGAACACCATTCGGGCCTACGCTTCTGAAAATGCCCATGTGATTTACGGTACGGCTTACGACGAAAGCTTGGGCGACGAGATCCGTGTCACGGTCGTGGCGACAGGCTTGTCCAAAGCCGGTGCACGCCGCACAGCGCCTCCGCTGCAAGTGCTGCGCACCGGTACCGACAACGTGCCTTTCACCATGGGTGGCCAAGACGCAGTGGCGCCTGCAATGCAAGCAGCACCTTTGGCGACCAGCGGCATGAACACCCCCGCCATCTGGCGCAGCAACCGCACCCACGCAGCCGCTCGCGTGGACGGTATGGCCAATGCCGGCATGGACGACATCGAGATCCCCGCTTTCTTGCGCAAGCAAGCCGACTGATCGGTTATCTCGAAGGAAAACAATGGTGCTTTGGGGTCAGACAGGGAAGGGCCTGTCTGACCCCTTTTTGCGTGAAAACAACCGATTTCCTCGACAGAACAGTTCTATTTTTCGGCCATTAAAATAAGCACATGCTCGCTCAACGCACTCTGAAAACCTTGACCAAAGCCGTCGGCGTGGGCTTGCACAGTGGCCAGCGCGTGGAGCTGACTTTGCGTCCGGCAGCGCCCAACACCGGCATTGTGTTTCGCCGCGTGGATTTGCCAGAGCCGGTCGACATTCCAGTCAACGCTGAGGCGGTCACCGACACCCGATTGGCGTCCACCATCTCGTCAGGTCAGGCCAAAGTGTTGACGGTGGAGCACCTGATGTCGGCTTGCGCGGGTTTGGGCATTGACAACCTGTATGTGGACATCACCGCCGAAGAAGTTCCGATTCTGGACGGCTCGGCCTCTTCCTTTGTTTTTCTGCTGCAAAGCGCCGGGGTGGTTGAACAGGCCGCGCCCAAGCATTTTTTGCGCGTGCTCAAGCCGGTCGAAGTGTCCGAGGGTGAAGGCCCAAACATCAAGTGGGCGCGACTCACGCCGTACCATGGTTACAAGCTGAGTTTTGAAATCGATTTTCGGCACCCCGCGGTCGATTCCACCGGACAACAGGTGGTGTTTGACATGTCGGAGGGGGTTTATGCCCGCGACATCGCCCGCGCCCGCACCTTTGGTTTCACCAAAGACGTCGAAATGTTGCGTGCCAACGGCTTGGCCTTGGGCGGTGGGTTGGACAACGCCATCGTGATGGACGACTACCGCGTGCTGAACGCGGATGGTTTGCGTTACGACGACGAGTTCGTCAAACACAAAATTTTGGACGCCATGGGCGACCTCTACATCTTGGGCAAGCCCATGCTGGCGGCCTACAGTGCGTTTCGTTCAGGACATGCCATGAACAACCGCTTGCTGCGTGAACTCTTGTCACAACCCGACGCCTACGAAGTGGTGACATTTGACAAAGCCAGCGAGGCACCCCAAGGCTTTGCCGCGCTCCAGCCCGCTTGGTGATGCAGCGCACCACACACCTGTTGTATTTGCACGGGTTTCGATCTTCGCCACGCTCAGTGAAAGCCCAAAAAACGGCAGAGCGCATGCACACCCAATACTCCCATGTGGTGTGGTGCTGTCCCCCTTTGCCAGCGTCTCCCAAGCAAGCCATGCAAGAGGTGATGGCGCTGGTGGCCGATTGGCCGCGTGACCGCATGGCGATCATCGGGTCTTCTCTCGGTGGTTTTTATGCGTCTTGGCTGTCAGCGACATGGGGTTGCCCTGCGGTCTTGCTCAACCCTGCGGTGCATCCGTCGCGAGATTTGGCAAAGTACATTGGCGAGCATCCAGCTTGGCATGAGCCGACAGAAAAAATCTATTTTGATGCGGCTTATGTACAAGAACTGGCCGAACTCGAAGCCCAGACGGCGCCTGCCGAGCCGTCAACCTTGGCACTGATTGCCAAGGGTGATGAGGTGTTGGACTGGCGAGAAATGCTGGCCAGGCACCAAGCGGGCCAAGTGCGCCTGATTGAGGGCAGTGACCATGCGCTGACGGATTTTGATGATTACTGGCCCGAAATATCGCAATTTCTTCGGCTGGCGTGAGCCATTGCCCCTGCAAAGGCTGAGGCGCATGGGAAAATCGCGCTATGTACGTATTATTTGAAGAAGCCGGCAAATTCATGGCCGGTCGGATCTTGTCCGAAGCCGAAGCTTCTGCGCAAGTCGAACTCGACTCGGGCAAGCGGGTCAAAGTCAAAGCAGCGCAAATGTTGCTCAAATTCGACAAGCCGGCTCCCAGCGCGTTGTTGAGCGAGGCGGCGGCAGTGAGCCAAAGCATCGAGTTGGCCTTGGCTTACGAATTCGCTTCCGATGAAGAATTTGGCTTTGCCGACTTGGCCAAAGATTACTTCAGCGATGCCGCTACCACGGTGCAACAGGTCGCCGCATTGATGCGCTTGCACGAAGCGCCGCATTATTTCCGTCGCGCCGGCAAAGGCCGCTACCGCAAAGCACCGGCCGAAATCGTGCAGCAGGCTTTGCTTGCGATTGAGAAAAAGAAGCAAGTGCAGGCGCAAATTGAGGCTTGGGCCGCAGACCTGGTGGCCGGCATTTGCCCCGAGCCGGTGCGCGAGCAGTTGTACAAAATTTTGTTCCGCCCCGACAAAAACACCCCCGAATATAAGGCGGTGGTCGAAGCCAGCAAATCCAGCCAAACCCCGCCACTCGAATTGCTGCAAAAGGCGGGGGCCATTGCCTCGGCTTGGGATTTTCATTGGCAACGTTTCTTGTTTGATTTGTTTCCCAAGGGCACCGGTTTTCCAGCATTGCAAGCGCCCCCCATTCAAGATGAATTGCCGCTGGCCTCTGTGCAGGCCTTCTCGATTGACGACTCCCACACCACCGAAATTGACGACGCCTTGTCATTGCAAGGCCTGGGCACCGGGACCGTCACCGTGGGCATTCACATTGCGGCCCCTGGGCTAGCCTTGAAGCCGGGCAGTGCAATAGACCAATTGGGCCGACAGCGTTTGTCCACCGTGTACATGCCGGGTTACAAAATCACCATGCTGCCCGACAGCGTGGTGCAGGCCTACACCCTGATGGAAGGCCGCGATTGCCCGGCGGTGTCGTTGTATGTCACATTCAGTGAAAGCGATTTAACGGTCCAGAGCGCCGAAACCCGCTTGGAGCGGGTGCCCATTGTGGCCAACTTGCGGCACGACCAACTCGATCAGACCATCACCCGTGAGTGGCTTGAAAACGAAGCGTCTGAAAGCCCGCCCGACTTGCCGGTGGAGCGATCCACCCTGGCCTTCTTTTGGCGTTTGGCGCAAACCCTCAAGGCCCGCCGTGAGGTGGTGCGTGGCAAGCCCGAAAGTTTCAACCGACCGGATTACAGCTTCAAGTTGGATCGTCCCAGCAACGAGGCGCCACCAAAGGGCGATGAAACCGTGTTGATTGGTGTCCGCCAACGGGGCTCGCCACTCGACTTGATGGTGGCCGAGGCCATGATTTTGGCCAACAGCACATGGGGCCAATGGCTGGCCAGCTTGGGCGTGCCGGGCATTTACCGCAGCCAAGCCAGCATGGCGCCGGGCGTGAAGGTGCGCATGGGCACCAAGGCCTTGCCGCACGCGGGTATTGGCGTGCCCAGCTATGCGTGGAGCACGTCGCCTCTGCGCCGTTACACCGACTTGGTGAACCAGTGGCAAATCATTGCGTGTGCCCAACACGGTGCGACGGCAGCACTGGCTGCGCCGTTCAAGCCAAAAGATGCCGAGTTGTTTTCCATCATCAGTGCGTTTGACGCCACTTACAGCGCCTACAACAGCGTGCAGTCCAGCATGGAGCGCTATTGGACCTTGCGCCATGTGCAGCAGCAGGGCATCGAGGAGTTGGAAGCCAGTTTGGTGAAGGAAATGGGCGGAGGCATTTGGTTGGTGCGAGCCGACACACTGCCGCTCATGTTCAGTGTCATGGGTGCTCAGGGCTTGGCGCGCGGCGCTCGGGTGCGCGTGAAATTGGGCGCAGTCGACTTGATGGCATTGGATGTGCATGGCACCGTGACCGCGCACTTGGATGCACCAGCGGCCTCAGAAAGCGAAGCCGACGAAGCAGAGGACGACGAGACCATGGCCGCCGGCCCGCTGACCATTGCGGTCGATCTGAACGACAGCACGCAAAGTGATGGTGCTTGAGGGTCATCAGCGTCCAATGGAGGCCACTGTTGCACGGCTGAAATGGACGTTGCATCACCACACCCTCGGGTGGACCTTGGCGGTTTCTGTGCTGGTGCATGGTGCCTTGATGACGTGGCGGTTTGCCGATCCCAGCAGTTTTCAACGGGTCTTTGAGAACACCGCTTTGGCAGTGGTGCTGGTGAATGCCCGCAGTGACCATGAACCTGAAAACGCACAGGCCTTGGCCCAAGTGCGATTGGCAGGAGGCGGTCAACACGCCGGGGCGGGCATGGCCAGTTCGCCCTTGCCCCCTTCGGCGCCAACCGAAGAGGGTACCGACATGGAGGCCATGAACCGCCAGTTGGATGCCATGAAATTGCAGCAAATGCGCTTGCTGAGCCAGTTGCGACAAGAACTGGCCAGCTTGGCCCAAGAGTCGAGCGGCGAGCATTTGCAAGCGCCAGAACGGCAAGCCCGCCAAGAGCGCCAGCAAGCCTTGGCCCGCCAACTGGCGCGCATTGAACAGCAGATTGAAAAGGCCCAAGCCGGCCCGCAAAAAAGGTTCATCAGCCCCGCTACCCGCGAAGCCATCTACGCTGTGTATTACGACCACTTGCGGCGCACGATCGAAACCCGTGGCACCCTGAATTTTCCGCAAGTGGGCGGACAAAAACTCTATGGGCAACTGACCATGATGATCTCGGTCGACCCGCGCGGCAGGCTCATCAAAACCGAGGTGGTGCAATCTTCAGGGCAGCCCTTGTTGGACCAACGGGCCATGGCCATTGTGCAAAGTGCCGCACCGTTTGAGGCGTTCAGCGCTAACATGCGGCGGCAGGCCTCACAACTGGTGGTGGTCTCTCGGTTTCAGTTTCTTAAAGAAGGGCATTTGGAAACCCAGATGTGGGTGGCTGAGCCTCAGGAGCCCTGATGTTTTGGGCGAAGTTGGCGATCATTTAGGCAAAGGATGTTGATGCGCGCTTTGGTTCGTTGGTTGGCTTTGGTCATGTTGGCCGGCTTGCTGTTGCAGTTGTTTTTTGCGATGCGCATCGCCAGCATGGGCGTGTTGGCGCCGCAATCGACCAGCTTTGAACGCTCCCAAATTTGGCAGATCGTGACGCAGAAAGGCAAATTGCCTTGGCGACAAGAATGGGTGGAACGTACCCAGATCGCCCCCAGTTTGCAGCGTGCCGTGATCGCCTCTGAAGACAGTGTCTTCACGCAGCATGGCGGCGTGTGGTGGGAGTCTTTGGAGAAAGCTTGGGAAAAAAATGCCAAGGCCAAAGCCGTCGCTGAGCAACGCGCCCAGCGCCGGCCCGATGCCAAGTTGCCCCCAGTCAAAATTGTGGGTGGGTCCACCATCACCCAGCAGTTGGCGAAAAATTTGTTTTTGTCCGGCGAGCGCACGTTGTTTCGCAAAGGCCAAGAAATGGTGATCACGCTCACCCTGGAAACGTTCTTGAGCAAAAAACGGATCCTGGAGATTTATCTCAACAGCGTGGAGTGGGGGGAGGGCGTGTTTGGGGCCGAGGCGGCCGCACAGCATTACTTCAGGAAAAGCGCCGCGCGGCTGAGCGACTGGGAAGCCGCTCGCTTGGCTGTCATGCTGCCGCGCCCGCGCTACTTTGAGCAACGGGCGCAATCGGCTTATTTGGCCAGTCGGGCCGAAACCATCATGGCCCGCATGGGAGATGTGGTGTTGCCATGAGTAGCTTGACCACGCCTACCCCCAACACGATCCGCATTTTGGGCATCGACCCGGGCTTACAGACCACCGGTTTTGGGGTGGTGGACATGACGGGTTCGCGATTGCAATATGTGGCCAGTGGCGTGATCGAGACCACGCGCGGCGAGATGGGCAATCTGCCCGCTCGGCTGAAAGTCATCTATGACGGTGTGCGCGAAATCCAAGCGCGCTATCAAGCCGATGTGGCGTCGGTCGAAATTGTGTTTGTCAACGTCAACCCCCAAGCCACCTTGCTGCTGGGCCAAGCGAGAGGCTGCTGTGTCACTGCTTTGGTGTCTTGCGATTTGGCTGTGGCCGAGTACACCGCTTTGCAGATGAAGCAGTCGGTGACCGGCCACGGGCGCGCGGCCAAGTCTCAGGTGCAAGAGATGGTCAAGCGCCTGTTGCAGCTGCCCGTGGTGCCGCGCCAAGACGCTGCTGACGCCTTGGGCATGGCCATCACCCATGCCCATGCCAGCCCGTCGATGAACAAATTGGCCGCGCAAGGGGTGCTCAACCGCAAAACCCACGGCATGTTCCGCAGTGGCCGCAGCCATTGAGGCTCTTATGGCTCTTGTTGCCGTAGGGCACCCTGTTGGCCTGAGATAATCCAGGCCATGGGTTCCGTCATTCAAAAACCAACGCTGCTGCAGCGCATAAGCCATCTGCTGAAGGGCTTTGATGGCCCCTTGGCATTTGCTGTGTTCATGCTCGCTTGCGCGGGTTTGTTGATCATGTACTCCTCGGGCTATGACCACGGCACCCGTTTTGTCGACCACGGGCGCAACATGCTGCTGGCCGGGTTCATCATGTTTGTGGTGGCCCAAATGCCGCCACAAAAGCTCATGGCGTGGGCGGTGCCCATCTACACCGTGGGGGTCATTTTGCTGGTGGCTGTGGCCATTTTTGGCATCACCAAAAAAGGGTCTCGGCGCTGGATTAATTTAGGCGTGGTGATCCAACCCAGTGAGATTCTCAAAATCGCCTTGCCCTTGATGCTGGCCGCTTGGTTTCAAAAACGCGAGGGTCAGTTGCGCCCATTCGACTTTGCGGTGGCCTTGTTGATTTTGGGCGTGCCGGTGGGGCTCATCATGAAACAGCCCGACCTCGGCACCTCCTTGCTGGTGTTGGCCGCAGGCTTGGCCGTGATCTTTTTTGCCGGCCTGAAATGGCGCTGGATTTTGCCGCCTGTGGGGTTGGGGCTGGTGGGCGTGGTGGTGCTGGTCATCATGGAGCCCACCTTGTGTGCAGACGATGTCGATTGGCGTGTGTTGCACGAATACCAACGCCAGCGCGTCTGCACCTTGTTAGACCCGGCGCGAGACCCCTTGGGCAAAGGCTTTCACATCATCCAAGGAATGATCGCGATTGGTTCTGGCGGCTTTTGGGGCAAAGGGTTCATGCAGGGCACGCAGACCCATCTTGAATTCATTCCTGAGCGCACCACCGATTTCATCTTTGCAGCCTACGGGGAAGAGTTCGGTTTTGTGGGTGGCTTGTTCTTGATCTTTTGGTTCTTTTTTCTGGTTTACCGCGCATTGGTCATCGCAGCCGAAGCGCCCACGCTGTTCAGCCGATTGTTGGCCGGCAGCATGGCCATGATCTTTTTCACCTACGCCTTCGTGAACATGGGCATGGTCAGTGGCATCTTGCCGGTGGTCGGGGTGCCTTTGCCCTTCATCAGCTACGGCGGCACGGCCATGGTCACCTTGGGGCTGGCGTTGGGCATCCTCATGTCGATCGCCAAATCCAAGCAATTGGTGCAATCCTGACGCCCAAACTGTTCTGGCAAGGGGTTTTTGCAGTCCCTACAATGGGACCATGATTTCACGCGAACCCACCATCGAACGCCTGGCCACGGCCAGGTCCTTGTTGCTCGAGCCTTTTGGGCTGGATGAGTCCCACCTGAGCCGGGCTCTGTCAGCCATCAAAGCCCATGCGGTTGACGACGCTGATTTGTATTTTCAGTACACCCGTTCGGAAGGCTGGAGTCTGGAAGAAGGCATCGTCAAAACCGGCAGTTTCAGCATCGACCAAGGTGTGGGTGTGCGTGCGGTGTCGGGCGAGAAAACAGCCTTTGCTTATTCCGATGACATCTCTGAGGCCTCGTTGATGGATGCGGCCATGACGGTCAGAACGATTGCGCAGGCCACGCAAAACAAACGCATCAAGGTGCCAGCACGCCGAATTTCGGCCAGCCGTTCTCTTTACCCAGCGCTCGACCCCATGTCGACATTGGACAGCACGGCCAAAGTCAATTTGCTCGGCCGTGTTGAGAAGATCGCCCGTGCCAAAGACCCCCGCATCGTGCAGGTGATGGCCGGCTTGGCCACAGAATACGACGTGGTCATGGTGGCCCGCGCCGACGGCACTTTGGCGGCCGATGTGCGCCCGTTGATTCGTTTGTCGGTCACCGTGATTGCCGAACAAAATGGCCGGCGCGAAGTCGGCAGCAGCGGCGGCGGTGGCCGTTTTGGCTTGGCCTACTTTGACGACGCGATGGTCGAAAACTATGTGCAAGAAGCGGTGTCAGCCGCCCTCATCAACCTCGATGCGCGACCCGCGCCTGCGGGCGAGATGACGGTGGTGTTGGGCAGCGGCTGGCCAGGTGTGCTGCTGCACGAAGCCGTAGGCCATGGTCTGGAAGGTGACTTCAACCGCAAAGGCTCGAGTGCCTTCAGCGGCCGCATTGGCCAGCGGGTTGCGGCCAAAGGGGTCACGGTGCTCGATGACGGCACCATGGCCGACCGCCGTGGCTCGCTGAATGTGGACGACGAGGGCCACGCCAGCCAGAAGAATGTGCTGATCGAAGACGGTATTTTGCGCGGCTACATTCAAGACTCGATGAACGCGCGCCTGATGGGCGTGAAGCCGACGGGCAATGGCCGCCGCGAAAGTTACGCTCACGTGCCCATGCCCCGCATGACCAACACCTACATGTTGGGCGGCGACAAAGCGCCTGAAGAAATCGTCGCCAGCATCAAAAAAGGCCTTTACGCCACCAACTTTGCCGGCGGCCAGGTGGACATCACCAGCGGCAAATTTGTGTTCTCCGCCAGTCAGGCTTATTGGGTTGAGAACGGCAAAATTCTTTATCCCGTTAAGGGCGCAACGCTGATCGGCAGTGGCCCCGAGTCGCTCAAAAAGATCAGCATGATTGGCCATGACATGAAGCTCGATTCAGGCGTAGGCACCTGCGGTAAAGAGGGGCAAAGTGTGCCTGTCGGGGTGGGACAGCCCACCTTGCGCATCGATGGCCTGACGGTGGGCGGCACCGCCTGAGGCGGGTCACGCACCTCGGGAATGCCCTTGTGCGGCCTGTCAGGAATTGTCATGAACTTGTGATACATTGAATTCATGTCTTTGCGCAACGTCACCTACTTTTTTTATTTTTGGTTCTCAGTCCCCGGCGGACGAGAGGCGAGCGCATAAGCAACCCCATCTCTCGAATCCAACCGCCGGAGCCTCAAAGCCCGGCGGTTTTTTTCATTTCAACGATCCAGGAGCCCACCATGACCCACTCACACAGCACCGCAGAGGCTTGGCCAAGCCATGCCGTTGACCGCACCGGTCAAACCGATGACGAGCGCATCAAGGACATCACCGTACTGCCGCCACCAGAACATTTGATTCGGTTTTTCCCGATTGCTGGCACAGCGACGGAGACCCTGATTGCCAAGACCCGCAAGGCGATTCAAAAAATCGTGCACGGCAAAGACGACCGTCTGCTGGTCATCATTGGCCCTTGCTCCATTCACGACCCCGCAGCGGCCTTGGAATACGCACGCCGGTTGAAGCCCTTGCGCGATCGGTATGCGGACACGCTTGAAATTGTGATGCGCGTGTACTTCGAGAAACCCCGCACCACTGTGGGCTGGAAAGGGTTGATCAATGACCCCTATTTGGATGAAAGCTACCGCATTGACGAAGGCTTGCGCATTGCACGCCAATTGCTGATCGAGATCAACCGCCAAGGCTTGCCGGCAGGCAGTGAATTTTTGGACGTCATTTCGCCCCAATACATTGGCGACCTGATCAGTTGGGGCGCCATTGGTGCGCGCACGACCGAGAGCCAAGTGCACCGCGAATTGGCTTCTGGCTTGTCAGCACCTATCGGTTTCAAGAATGGCACCGATGGCAACATCAAGATCGCGACCGACGCGATTCAGGCCGCAGCCCGTGGGCATCATTTTTTGTCTGTTCACAAAAACGGCCAAGTGGCGATTGTCCAAACCCAAGGCAACAAAGACTGCCATGTGATTTTGCGTGGTGGCAAAGCCCCCAATTACGACGCCGAGAGTGTGGCGGCCGCTTGCAAAGAACTCGAGGCGGCCAAATTGCCCGCCACCTTGATGGTGGATTGCAGCCATGCCAACAGCAGCAAGAAGCACGAGCGCCAAATTGATGTGGCCAAAGACATTGCCGCACAAATCAGCGCGGGTTCACGCCAGGTGTTTGGCGTCATGGTCGAGAGTCACCTCAAAGATGGCGCTCAAAAATTCACACCGGGTAAAGACGATATGTCCCAACTGGCCTATGGCCAAAGCATCACCGATGCTTGCATCGGCTGGGATGACAGCGAAGGCGTTTTGGAGGTCTTGTCTGACGCGGTCAAAGCACGCCGCGCCGCCTGAGCTTCAAAGCGCTTGCAAGGCGGTGAGTAACTGGGTGTGAATGCCGCCAAAGCCGCCATTGCTCATGCACAGCAAATGGTCGCCAGGTCGAACTTGCGCCATCACCTGGGCCAGCACCTCGTCGATGTTGGCCCCCACTTGCGCTCGCTGCCCCATGGGCTCGAGCGCTGCTGTGGCATCCCAGCCCAAGCCGCCTGAGTGGCAAAAAGCGAGATCGACTTCTTCGAGGCTCCACGGCAGCTGGGCTTTCATGGTGCCCAGTTTCATGGTGTTGCTGCGAGGCTCGAAAATGGCCAAGATGCGCGCTGTGCCCACTTGCCTGCGCAAGCCATTGACAGTGGTGCGGATGGCGGTGGGGTGGTGCGCAAAGTCGTCGTAAACCGTCACGCCCTTCACCGTGCCGCGCACCTCCATGCGGCGCTTCACGTTTTCAAATGTGGCCAGCGCCTGAGCCGCAACTGCGGGGCTCACGCCCACATGTTCGGCGGCAGCGATTGAGGCCAATGCGTTGAGCTGGTTGTGTACGCCGCCAATGCCCCATTGCATTTGCGCGACCGGTTTGCCTGATTGCAAAACGGTAAATTGGTTGGGCTCTCCCTCGGCCATGAAATCGCTCACGGTGCTGCCAAAAGTGCGCACCTCGCTCCAGCAACCCTGTGACAGCACGCGGACCAGGCTTTCTTCCAGCCCATTGACCACCACCCGCCCAGAGCCTGGAACGGTGCGCACCAAGTGGTGAAACTGGCGCTCAATGGCCGCCAAGTCGTCAAAGATGTCGGCGTGGTCAAACTCGAGGTTGTTCAAAACAGCGGTGCGTGGCCGGTAATGGACAAACTTGCTGCGCTTGTCGAAGAATGCGGTGTCGTATTCGTCGGCCTCGATGACGAAATATTTCCCGCCACCCAGGCGTGCCGAAACGCCAAAGTTCAAGGGCACGCCGCCCACCAAAAAGCCCGGGTTCAGACCCGCCTGATCCAACACCCAAGTGAGCATCGAGGTGGTGGTGGTCTTGCCGTGGGTGCCGGCTACGGCCAAAACATGCTGGCCTTGCAGCACATGTTCGGACAACCACTGTGGCCCACTGGTGTAGGGTGCGCCGGCTTCCAAAATGGCTTCCATCAGCGGAAATTTGGGGCTGCCATCGGGCAAGCGAGAGCGGCTGACCACATTCCCGATCACATACATGTCGGGTTGGAGAGCCATTTGGCTGGCGTCGAACCCTTCGATCAGCTCAATGCCCAAGGCCCGCAATTGGTCGCTCATGGGTGGATAAACGCCGGCGTCGCAGCCGGTGACCCGGTGCCCTGCTTCTCGCGCCAAGGCCGCCACCCCGCCCATGAAGGTGCCACAAATACCAAGAATATGAATATGCATGTGCCGATTTTAGGTGGCCCTGACGCGGGACTTGGCGGTGGGCCATGCACAATTGGCCTCCATGAACGATCTTGCCCAAGAAATTGCCGCAACCGCTGCCCGTTTGGTGGTGGAAGAAGGCTTGGCTTTCGGTCCGGCCAAGCACCGGGCGCTCAAAGAGTTGGGCTTGTCAGCGCGCACGCCCTTGCCTGGAAACGATGCGCTGGAATCGGAGGTGATGGACTACATTGCCTTGTTTTGCGCCGACACCCAGCCGCACGAGTTGGTGGCCTTGCGCGAATTGGCCAAGACTTGGATGCAGCGCTTGGTTGAATTTCGCCCGCATTTGGGCGGCGCGGTTTGGCAAGGCTGGGCCACCCGTTTGTGTGACATTGACTTGGCCTTGTTTTGCGATGACCCCAAATCGGCGGAGCTCGCCTTGATCAATCAGAACCAGCGGTACGATGTACAAACGGTGCGTGGCTTGCACGGCAACGATGTTGATGTATTGAGTTTGCACAGTTTTTGCGAGCCGTTGAACGAAGATGTGGGGGTTCACCTGCGTATTTACGATTTGGACGATTTGCGAGGTGCGCTGCTGCCCGATGCGCAAGGCCGCAGCCCTCGGGGGGATTTGCCCGCCCTTGAACGCCTGTTGGCGGCTTGACAGACAATCTCACCATGAACGAATCAGGCACTGTTCCATCACGACGCAAATGGCTTTGGGGGGCTGGCGCTGCTGCGACCGCCATGGGCATGGGGGCGGCCCTGTGGCGCTACACCCCCCAAAATGTTCCCGCTTCGGCCGGTCATCCCGTTTGGGCTGAGCAGTTTGAAACGCCTGCTGGGCAGGTATTGCGCATGGCCGAATTTCAGGGCAAACCACTGCTGCTGAACTTCTGGGCCACCTGGTGCCCTCCTTGCGTGGAAGAGTTGCCCATGCTGAATGCGTTCTGGCAAGAAAACGCAGGCCAAGGCCATCAGGTGGTGGCGTTGGCGATTGACCAGCCCAGTGCGGTGCGCCGATTCATCGACCGACAACCCCTGGGCTTCCCTGTCGGCTTGGCTGGTTTGGCTGGTTCAGAGCTGGGTAAATCATTGGGCAATGTGGCGGGTGGACTGCCATTTACGGTGTTTTTCAAGGCAGATGGCAGCATTTGGCGACAAAAGATGGGTCAATTGCAGCATGAAGATCTGCGGACCTGGCTTGGCGCGGCCACTTGAGGGCCCGCACAGCTTGACCACCTCCGTGTCGACCGCTTGTCGGGCGTGACCATCTGCATATTTCAGCGTTTTTGAGCCAACTTAGACCAGCTTTCGGGGAGTTTGGCTAAAAATTGGTGTAAATTCAATCCATTACATCTGCTTACAGCAATGGAGGATTTATGGATTTGCGCAAACTGAAAACACTGATCGATTTGGTGTCTGATTCCAACGTCTCGGAGCTCGAAATCACCGAAGCCGAGGGCAAAGTTCGCATTGTCAAAAGCATGGGTGTGGCAGCTCCCGTGGTGATGCAACAAGCCGCAGCCCCTGTCGCTTTGGCCTCCGCCCCTGTGGCTGCCGCCGCGCCAGCCGAGACTGCCGCCGCCCCTTCGGCACCTGCAGCACCCGCCGGTCATGCTGTGAAGTCCCCCATGGTGGGCACGTTCTACCGTTCGTCCAGCCCTGGTGCAGCTCCCTTCATCCAAATTGGCTCGGTGGTCAAAGAGGGCGATACCCTGTGCATCATTGAAGCCATGAAGATCTTGAACGAAATCGAGTCTGACAAAGCCGGTACCGTCACACAGATCCTGTGCGAAAACGGTCAGGCTGTTGAGTACGGTCAGCCATTGTTCATCGTCGAATAAGCCACGGGGATTTCATGTTCAAGAAAATCCTGGTTGCCAACCGAGGCGAGATCGCCTTGCGAATTCAGCGCGCCTGTCGCGAGCTGGGTATCAAAGCGGTGATGGTCTACTCCGAAGCCGACAAAGAAGCCAAATACGTCAAGCTGGCCGAAGAAGCGGTGTGCATTGGACCTGCGGCCTCACCGCTCAGCTATCTCAATATGCCTGCCATCATTTCGGCCGCCGAAGTGACCGACGCCGAGGCGATTCACCCAGGCTACGGTTTTTTGAGTGAGAACGCCGATTTTGCCGAGCGGGTCGAGAAAAGTGGCTTCCAGTTCATTGGCCCCACTCCCGAATCCATCCGCATCATGGGTGACAAGGTGTCTGCCAAGCAAGCCATGATTCGCGCAGGCGTCCCCTGCGTGCCTGGCTCTGAAGGCGAGTTGCCCGACGATCCCGTGCAAATTCGCCGCATTGCCAAGTCGGTCGGTTATCCGGTCATCATCAAGGCGGCCGGCGGCGGTGGTGGTCGTGGCATGCGCGTGGTTCACACCGAAGCTGCTTTGGTCAATGCGGTGCAAATGACCAAGGCCGAAGCCGGCGCTGCCTTTGGCAATCCTGCGGTTTACATGGAAAAGTTCCTGCAAAACCCACGCCACGTCGAGATTCAAATTCTGGCTGACAAGCACAAGAATGCGGTGTACTTGGGCGAGCGCGATTGCTCGATGCAGCGACGCCATCAAAAAGTCATCGAAGAGGCCCCCGCACCGGGCATTCCCCGCAAATTGATCGAAAAAATTGGTGAGCGTTGCGTGGCCGCTTGCAAAAAAATCAATTACCGTGGCGCCGGCACGTTCGAATTTTTGTATGAAAACGGCGAGTTCTATTTCATCGAGATGAACACCCGTGTGCAGGTGGAACACCCGGTGACCGAGTGGGTGACCGGTATCGATATCGTGAAGACCCAAATCATGGTGGCTGCAGGCGAGAAACTGCCTTTCACACAGCGACAAATTGAGATTCGCGGCCATGCGATTGAGTGCCGAATCAATGCCGAAGACCCCTTCAAGTTCACACCTTCGCCCGGACGCATCACCTCTTGGCACATGCCCGGTGGCCCGGGTGTTCGGGTCGACTCGCACGCCTACAACAACTACTTTGTGCCGCCCAATTACGACTCCATGATTGGCAAGTTGATCGTGCATGGCGACACCCGTGAACAGGCGTTGGCCCGCATGCAAACCGCTTTGGCGGAGACGGTCATTGAAGGCATCAACACCAATATTCCCTTGCACCGTGAACTGATGGTCGATGCCAAGTTCATGCAAGGTGGCACCAACATTCACTACCTTGAGCACTGGCTAGACCAGCACAAGCGTTGAGCCTGTATGTTTGAGCTGACCTTGCTGTGCCCGGAAGAGCGGGTGGATATTCTGAGCGACGCGCTGGATGCATTAGACGCCCTGAGCGTGTCAGTGGAAGACGCCGATGCCCAGACACCGGCCGAGCAAGCCTTGTTTGGCGAGCCCGGCATGCCACCGCCCAAAGAGGGTTGGCAGCGTTCGCGCATGGTGGCCTTGTTTGCCCAAGAAACTGCAGCCCGAGAAGCGGTTCAGTTGTTGTCAGCGCAAGACTTTTTTGCAGGCTGTGACATGGTGGGCGTCCAGGCGGTTGCCGATCAAGATTGGGTGCGGTTGACGCAATCGCAGTTTGCTCCGGTCGACATCACCCCCGATTTTTGGATCGTTCCGACTTGGCATGAGCCACCGGCACAGGCCAAAACCATCATTCGCTTGGACCCCGGTTTGGCATTTGGCACGGGGACTCATCCGACCACCCGCATGTGTTTGCGCTGGATTGCGCAACACGGTGTGAGCGGTCAGCGTGTTTTGGAT
The DNA here is from genome assembly GCA_046047055.1 of Pseudomonadota bacterium. Taxonomy (GTDB): domain Bacteria; phylum Pseudomonadota; class Gammaproteobacteria; order Burkholderiales; family Burkholderiaceae_C; genus Limnohabitans_A. Next base: position 85,206 of record JBJOIR010000001.1, read on the forward strand.
TACGGTTGTGGCTCAGGCATTTTGGCCATTGGGGCTGCCAAGTTCGGCGCGCAGACCATTGATGCGGTGGACATTGATGAGGCCGCAGTGACCTCGACTGTGTTGAATGCCGAGGCCAATGGGGTGCGTTTGACCGCCGGTCTCCCGGACGCAGCGCTGGGGCAGTACCAAACCGTTTTGGCCAATATTTTGGCGACGCCGCTCAAAGTGTTGGCGCCGCTGCTGTGCTCCTATGTGGCCACTGGCGGCACATTGGTGCTGGCGGGTATTTTGGAGCGACAAGCCGAAGAGCTGAAAACCGCTTATGCCCCCTGGATTCAATTGGCCGTGACCGACAGTGAAGACGGCTGGATCCTCATGACGGCAACATCGCCAGCGGTTTGATGGGGGGGCAAATCTGATGGCCCATGCTCCGTCAAACAGCGTCACCACGATCGTCAGGTGCCCGGCATGCTCCAGCACCTACAGCGTGGTGCCTGACCAAATCAAGATAGCGCAAGGGTGGTTGCGTTGCGGACAATGCCAACATGCTTTTGACAGTACGGGCCTGCTGGTGGCATGGCCCAAAACGACCGAGCCTGATGCTTCCCTGACCTCTGCCCCTGACAGTTCGGGTCGGCTGGTGTTGGACGAGTTGCTCAAGCAAGAAGACCGATCGCCATCGCCTGTTCCTGCCGCTGAAATCGTCTCCTCATTCGAGCAAGCGCTGGCCACTTTCAAGCCACAGGCTTTGCCATCAACCGTTGTGCCAGAGGCGTCAAGCGAAGACAAAGACAGCGAATGGGGCGAAGAGGGGCAAGAGGACGGGCGAGAGGACGAGCAAAAGGACGGGCATGAGGCAGAAAGCCCGCCCTCTCAGCCCAGGTGGTGGGTCACCGCCGGTGCATGTCTGTTGCTCCTTGCTTTGGCACTGCAATGGATGTGGATCGAGCGACGCGCATTGGCTGCAACAGTGCCCTATGCAGACGCCATTTGGCGGGAAACTTGCCGCACTTGGGGGTGTGATGTGTCGGCCCCGCAAGTTAAAAATGCCATCGTGATCGAGAACTCAAGCCTCACGCCCACAGAGGGCGGCGGCACGTGGCTCACTTGGACTTGGCGCAACACCGCCTCACACGCCGTGCAGGTCCCTGCGCTGGATTTGACGCTGTTGAATGCCCAAGACCAAGCCGTGCTGCGCCGGGTCATCTCTGCTGCTGAGATGGAAGCGCCCGCGTCTTTGTCTGCAGCCCAGGTGTGGAGCGGCAAGCTGCACCTCGTGCCCGTCAGTGGGCCGACGCCTACGGGCTACCGGTTGTTGAGTTTCTACCCCTGAACCCCTGAACGTTCTTGCCCTTGTCTGTCGTGAAGGCGCAAGGACGAAAAAAAGCCCAACACTGTTGCCAGTGTCGGGCCTTCTCGCTACGAGCGTCTAACGCTTGAATCAGGGCTTAGCGGCCGAAGGAAACGGCCATGCAGCTTGAGGATTCAGTGTTGTCTGTGCAGCGGGGGCAGCGGGTGCTTTAGATGCCTTCTTTGCAGCAGGTTTCTTAGCAGCCTTCTTCACAGCGGGCTTTTTAGCAGCAGGCTTTTTAGCAGCAGTTTTCTTGGCTGCAGCTTTTTTGGCCGGGGCAGCTTTTTTAGCTGCTGGCTTTTTGGCAGCGGCTTTTTTAACTGCTGGCTTTTTAGCTGCGGCTTTTTTGACTGCTGGCTTCTTAGCGGCTACTTTTTTAGCAGCTGGCTTTTTAGCAGCAACAGCTTTCTTGGCTGCTGGCTTCTTAGCGGCTACTTTTTTAGCAGCTGGCTTTTTAGCAGCAACAGCTTTTTTAGCTGGAGCGGCTTTTTTAGCTGCTGGCTTCTTAGCGGCTACTTTTTTAGCAGCAGGTTTTTTGGCCGCGACGGCCTTCTTTGCGGGAGCAGCTTTTTTTGCCGCTACTTTTTTTGCAGTTGCCATGATTTTCTCCTTGATCAAGTTGAGAACTCAACGGAAAGGGAACGCTTGGTGCTTGTTGGATTGCACAAAGCGATCCATGGTGCTGAGGGAAGCCTCAACACCATGAACGCGGAAAAGCCACAAAACCCATCACCCGAAGATGATGGAATTTGTGGCTGGAGGAAGGGTGTCATTGAAGGGGTGTTCAGAAGATCAGTCCCAGGACAAAGCCCCGCCAGATTGGTATTCGATGACCCGAGTTTCAAAGAAATTGCGTTCTTTCTTCAGGTCAATCATTTCACTCATCCATGGGAACGGGTTTTCTTCGTTCGGGAAAAGTGCCTCCAAGCCAATTTGGGTGGCTCGTCGGTTGGCGATGTAGCGCAAGTAGCCTTTGAACATCGACGCATTCATGCCCAACACGCCGCGTGGCATGGTGTCTTCGGCATAACGGTACTCGAGCTCAACGGCTTTCAAGAAAAGTTCTTTGATTTCTGCTTTGAACTCGGCGGTCCACAGTTGGGGGTTCTCGAGTTTGACCGTGTTGATCAAGTCGATGCCAAAGTTGCAGTGCATGGATTCGTCACGCAGGATGTACTGGTACTGCTCAGCAGCACCGGTCATCTTGTTTTGACGGCCCAACGCCAAAATTTGGGTGAAGCCCACATAGAAGAACAAACCTTCCATCAGGCAAGCGAACACGATCAATGACTTGAGCAAAGTCTGGTCGTTTTGCAAAGTGCCTGTTTTGAAGTGAGGATCCATGATCACGCTGATGAACGGAATCAGAAACTCGTCCTTGTCGCGGATGGATTTGACTTCGTTGTAAGCGTTGAAGATTTCGCTTTCGTCCAGGCCCAGCGACTCCACGATGTATTGGTAGGCGTGGGTGTGGATGGCTTCTTCGAAGGCTTGGCGCAACAAGAACTGGCGGCACTCAGGTGCCGTGATGTGGCGGTAGGTGCCCAAAGTGATGTTGTTGGCGGCCAAGGAGTCGGCGGTGACAAAGAAGCCGAGGTTGCGCTTGACGATGCGGCGCTCGTCTTCGGTCAGACCATTGGGGTCCTTCCACAAGGCGATGTCACGGTTCATGTTCACTTCCTGCGGCATCCAGTGGTTGGCGCAGGTGGCGAGGTATTTTTCCCAAGCCCATTTGTACTTGAAAGGCACCAACTGGTTGACGTCGGTTTGGCCATTGATGATGCGCTTGTCGGCCGCGTTCATGCGGCGAGGGCTGGATGTGGGAGATGCGGCGGCAGACGCTGTTGATGCATCAGCGCCAGAAAAAGAAGGCATCGCAGTTGGCGATGTTGGTTTGACTTGATCGTCCCAGGACAACATAAAAAATTCCAGTTCTCAAATTATGAAAGCAAGTGCGCAAAATGAAAAGAGTGGAAGCCCTTTTTCGATCTGTGGCACCGTGAAGTGTTGCTCAATTGCATCGCACTTTGCATGTCACAGCAAAGTGCGATGTTTTTCGAATTACTGGCAAGCCTCACAACCGACATCATCGATCGCCGAAAACTTCACGTCAGTGGCCGGCGAGCTGCTCATCTGGGCAGGCGCTGCGGCGTCCATCGCGCTCATGCCCGATGTGGGCGCACCCGAAGACACCGCGTTGTGTGAGCCCGCTTGCACCGTCGATTTCTCAACTTGCGTTGCGCTGGAAGTGCGCAGGTAGTAAGTGGTCTTCAGGCCGCGCAACCACGCCAGTTTGTAGGTGTCGTCGAGTTTCTTGCCCGATGCGCCCGCCATGTAAATGTTGAGCGATTGCGCTTGGTCAATCCACTTCTGGCGACGTGCCGCAGCTTCCACCAACCAGGTGGTTTCGACTTCAAAAGCGGTCGCATAAAGCGCTTTGACTTCTTGTGGCACGCGGTCGATCGGACGCAATGAGCCGTCGAAGTGTTTCAGGTCCATGACCATCACATCATCCCACAGGCCCAGACGCTTCAGGTCGCGCACCAAGTAGCTGTTGATGACCGTGAACTCGCCGGACAAGTTGGACTTGACGGACAAGTTGCCAAAGCAAGGCTCGATCGAGGCATCGACACCAATGATGTTGGAAATCGTGGCGGTGGGTGCAATGGCCACGCAGTTGGAATTGCGCATGCCGTCTTGTGCAATTTTCTTGCGCAGGCTGTCCCAGTCGAGGGTGGATGAGCGGTCGACCTCAACGTAGCCACCGCGTTCACGTTCGAGCAAATTGAGGGTGTCCAGCGGCAAGATGCCTTGGTCCCACAGCGAGCCTTTGTAAGTGGCGTACTGACCACGCTCTTTGGCCAACTCGGTCGATGCCCAATAGGCGTAGTAGCAAATCGCTTCCATCGACTGGTCGGCAAATTCCACCGCCGCTTGCGAGGCGTAAGGAATGCGCATTTCGTACAGCGAGTCTTGGAAACCCATCAGGCCCAAGCCCACGGGGCGGTGACGCATGTTGGAGTCGCGGGCTTTTTTGACAGCGTAGTAGTTGATGTCAATCACGTTGTCCAGCATGCGCATGGCGATCGTGATGGTCTGCTTCAGTTTGTCGTGGTCAATGACTTTGCCGTTGGCGCTGTCTTTGAGGTGGCGCGACAAGTTCACCGAGCCCAAGTTGCACACCGCGGTTTCGGTGTCGCTGGTGTTCAGGGTGATTTCGGTGCACAAGTTAGAGGAGTGCACCACGCCGCTGTGCTGTTGTGGCGAGCGAACGTTGCAAGGGTCCTTGAAGGTGATCCAAGGGTGGCCGGTTTCAAACAGCATCGACAGCATCTTGCGCCACAGGTCGGTTGCGGGTACCGTCTTGCTGGGCTTGATCTCGCCACGGGCGGCTTTTTGCTCGTAAGCCACATAGGCTTTTTCAAATGCCAGGCCGAACAAGTCGTGCAGATCAGGTACGTCAGAAGGCGAGAACAACGTCCAGTCGCCTTTTTCCATGACGCGGCGCATGAACAGGTCGGGGATCCAGTTGGCCGTGTTCATGTCGTGGGTGCGGCGACGGTCATCGCCGGTGTTCTTGCGCAATTCCAAGAACTCTTCAATGTCCAAGTGCCAAGTTTCCAAATAGGTGCAGACCGCACCTTTGCGTTTGCCACCTTGGTTAACGGCCACCGCAGTGTCGTTGACCACTTTGAGGAAAGGCACAACGCCTTGTGATTCGCCGTTGGTGCCTTTGATGTGGGAGCCCATGGCGCGAACGCGGGTCCAGTCATTGCCCAAGCCGCCTGCAAACTTCGACAACAAGGCGTTTTCTTTGATGGACTCGTAAATGCCGTCCAGATCGTCGGGCACAGTGGTCAGGTAGCAGCTGGACAATTGCGAGCGCAAAGTGCCGCTGTTGAACAGCGTGGGTGTCGAGGACATGAAGTCGAACGAGGAGAGAACTTCGTAGAACTCGATGGCACGGGCTTCGCGGTTGATTTCGTTGAGCGACAGGCCCATCGCGACGCGCATGAAGAAGGCCTGAGGCATCTCGATGCGTTGTTTGCGGACGTGCAAAAAGTAACGGTCGTACAGGGTTTGCAAACCCAGGTAGTCGAACTGCAAATCGCGTTCGGGTTTGAGCGCGGTGGCCAGTTTCTTCAGGTCAAACTGCAGCAGTTTTTCATCGAGCAGGTCGTTGTCAACGCCTTTTTTGATGAACTGTGGGAAGTAGTTGATGTACTCCTCGGCCATTTGGGCTTGCGTCACTTCTTTGCCAAAAATTTCTTTGGCAATGGTGTGCATCAGCAAACGCGCGGTCACATAGGTGTAGTCCGGATCTTTTTCGATCAGGGTGCGTGACGCCAAGATGGAGGCTTTGTAAACCTCTTCCATCGGCACACCGTCGTACAGGTTGCGCATGGTTTCGGCCACGATGGGGTCGGGGCTGACATCTTTACCCAAGCCGGCACAGGCGTTGACCATCAAGGATTTGAGGTAATCCAAATCAAGGGCTACACGCTGGCCTCCGTCGATGACATGCAAGCGTGGCTCTGCGGGTGTAGGGGCGGCTTGCTGTTGTTGGGCGCGCTCTTGCGTGCGGCGCTCGCGGTACAACACATAAGCACGGGCCACTTCGTGGTTGCTGCTGCGCATCAAGCCCAATTCGACTTGGTCTTGCACATCTTCGATGTGGAAAGTGCCGCCACCTGGGCGTGAGCGCACCAGCGCGCGCACCACGTTTTGCGTCAACTCTTCCACCACTTCACGCACGCTGGCAGAGGCGGCGCCTTGGGTGCCATGCACAGCCAAAAAGGCTTTCATCAACGCCACCGCAATCTTGTTGGGCTCGAACGACACCACGGCGCCGTTGCGTCGAATGATCTGGTAATGCGCAAGTGTCTGGGTGGCTGGGGCGCTGCTGTGTGACGCAGTGGGCTGGTGCATTTGCCCGCCAGAAGTAGTCGAGATGTTCAGATCAGTTTGCATGGTCATTTTCTTTGGTTTTTAGGTCGCGTTGAATCTGGAATTTGCCGCTTGAACAGGCGTCAAATTGAAATGTGAAAATTTGTAAGAGACACTATATATGGTGTCCGAAGTCATTACAAGCCACTACAGGTAGTGTACTTGTCTGTTTTGTCAGTTTCCCAAATCAAGACAAATAAATGCCGCAGGCCGGGCGCCTGAAGTCGCTTTTCACTGGCTGAAAAAGCACCCCAAACACCGCTCCAGCAGGGGCTTTTTTTGCGCGGTTCAAGTGTGGTGCGGGTTCTGAGGGACTTCTCGAGAAAAAGCCTTGATTGGCGAGCCTTGCGCAGAGGGGGGTCGGCAAGTCAAGCTCGCCGAGGTCTGCGAGGGACGCATTTTTTCCACCGAAATTTTTTTTCAAATGCAGCGAGGCAGTGGGCAAATCAGGGAAAAACCTGAGGCGGAAAATCCAACAAATTTTTCAAACGATCCCAACTGAAGCCTGGGCCGGGATCTTGTTTTCTTCCGGGCGCAATGTGCTCATGCCCCGCGATGTGATGGACCGGAAAAGCAAGGCCGATGTCTTTGCACAACTGCGCCAAGGTTTGGTATTGAGCGTCTTCGAAGGTGTGGCCCTCCAGGCCTTCAAGTTCGATGCCGATCGAATCGTCATTGCAGTTGGCGCGACCTCGGTAGGACGACTGCCCCGCGTGCCAAGCGCGGTCATGGCAGCTGACAAATTGCCAAAGCGTGCCGTCTCGGCGAACGTAAAAATGAGACGAAACCTCCAAGCCACGAATGCTTTGAAAGTAAGGGTGCGCGTCCCAATCGAGTTGGTTGGTGAACAAGCGCTGCACGTGGTCACCGCCGTATTGCCCCGGTGGCAGGCTGATGGAGTGCACCACGATCAGATCAATGCAAGCACTCTGGGGTCGCGGTCCAAAATTGGGTGAGTCAAGCCGTTGCGCTTGTGAATGCCAGCCGTCAGGGCCGATGGGCGAGATGGGGTCGCTGGCAGGCGCGCTCATCACCGCTGTGCAATCAACCTGGGTTGCGGTCTTGCGCTGCAGTCCGGTGCTCGGTGCTGCAGTAAACCCCTTTTTGGCCGTTCACGGCTTCTTCATGAGGCAGGTGGATGCCGCAATGGGCGCAGGTCACCATTTCTGAGGGTTTCACCGGCTCAGCGGGGGGGGCTTCGGCCGATGGGGGTTTGGCGCGACCCCGTTTGATGGCCCAGATGACCACCAACACCACCAACAATAAAAACAGGTACTTCATCCGGCACGCCCCAGCAAGATTTCCATGACAAACCGAGAGCCTGCATAAGACAACATCAGCAAACTTGCGCCAATGTAGAGCACCCGAACCGCCCGCCGACCACGCCAACCCCATTGGCTGCGACCCAACAGCAGCACCGCAAAGGTGATCCAAGAGAGCAGGGCAAAAATGGTTTTGTGGTCCCAGCGCCAATGCGCGTGACCTTGCCCGTACAAGGCTTCGCCAAACAAAACACCCGCCATCAAGGTGGCGGTTAACAAGATGAACCCTGCGATGACGAATCGGAACATGAGGCGTTCCAGTGTCAGCAAGGGAAGGCCGCTGTCGGCATCATGGGCCAAGCGGATATCGTGTTCGGCGCGCGTCATCATCCAGGCATGCACCACAGCAGCGGCGAACATGCCGTAAGCCGACAGCCCCAATGCCCAATGCAATGGCAGCCAAGCCGAAACCTGTGTCGCCAGCGGAGTGCCGGGAAAGAGCCACGCCAACAGCACGGCAATGCTGCCGAGTCCACCCATGGCCCAGCGCGCTTTGAAAGTCGGGAAGAACTGGCTTTCCACCATGTAAGCCGTGACCACCAGCCAAGCTGTCACTGAAATGGCTGGAGCGAAGCCAAACCGAGCAGGCCCGATCAGCAAACTCAGCAAGGCGACCGCATGCGCCAGCCAAGCCAACCAGAGCAAGCGACGCGCATGAGCATCGGTGAGTTTGCCAGCGGCCAAAGCGGGCAACCCGTAGGCCAACGCAGCCAACACGGTGACGGGCAGCATCCAAAATGGGGGACTCGCTAAAATCATGGTTCAGAGTTTAGCCTTTCGGGCGAGGCCGCAGGGGCTTCGCTACACCGCTGAACCTAATTTTTCTGGATTTCCCACCCATGGCCTCCGCTCTGACCGACAAACTCTCACGCCTCGTCAAGACCATCAGCGGACAGGCTCGCATCACCGAGTCGAATGTGGCCGACATGTTGCGCGAAGTGCGGATGGCCTTGCTGGAGGCCGATGTGGCGCTGCCGGTGGTGCGCGATTTCATTGCGCGCGTCAAAGAAAAAGCCTTGGGTCAAGAAGTCTTGGGTTCGCTCAAGCCCGGTCAGGCGCTGGTGGGGGTGGTCAACCGCGAATTGGCGGCCACCATGGGCGAGGGGGTGTCGGACATCAATCTGGCCGCGCAACCGCCCGCCGTGATTTTGATGGCCGGTTTGCAAGGTGCTGGTAAAACCACCACCACAGCCAAATTGGCCAAGCACCTGATTGAAAAGCGCAAGAAAAAAGTGCTGACGGTTTCGGGCGACGTGTACCGACCCGCCGCCATCGAGCAGCTGAAAACCGTGACGGCCCAAGCCGGCGCCGAGTGGTTTCCAAGCTCGCCCGATCAAAAGCCTTTGGACATCGCCCGCGCAGCAATCGATTACGCACGCAAACATTTCTTTGACGTGTTGCTGGTGGACACCGCAGGTCGACTGGCCATTGACGAAGCCTTGATGACCGAGATCAAAGGGTTGCATGCCGAACTCAAGCCGGTTGAAACCTTGTTTGTGGTGGATGCCATGCAAGGTCAAGACGCGGCCAACACCGCACGCGCTTTCAGCGACGCCTTGCCCCTGACGGGCATTGTGTTGACCAAGCTTGACGGCGACTCACGCGGCGGTGCCGCGTTGTCGGTGCGCCAAATCACCGGAGTGCCGATCAAATTTGCCGGTACCAGCGAGAAAATTGATGGTCTGGAGGTGTTCGACGCCGAACGCCATGCAGGCCGTATTTTGGGCATGGGCGATATCTTGGCCTTGGTGGAACAAGTCACCGCGGGTGTGGACATCGAGGCGGCTCAAAAGTTGGCGGCCAAGGTCAAGAGTGGCGGCGGCTTTGATTTGAACGACTTCTTGGCGCAAATTCAGCAGATGAAACAGATGGGTGGTTTGTCGAGCCTGATGGACAAGTTGCCCTCGCAGATGGCGGCCAAAGCCGGCTCGATGGACATGGACAAGGTCGAAAAAGACATTGGCCGCAAGCAAGGCATCATCCACAGCATGACGCCCAAAGAGCGCAGCAAACCCGAACTCATCAAGGCCACGCGCAAGCGCCGAATTGCGGCAGGCGCAGGTGTTCAGGTGCAAGACGTTAACCGCATGCTCAAAGAGTTTGAGCAGATGCAAGACATGATGAAAAAAATGTCGGGCGGCGGCATGATGAAGATGATGAAGCGCATGGGGGCCATGAAAGGCATGATGGGCGGCGGCGGTTTTCCCGGCATGCCCCGTTGAGGGTCGGCGGTTCACCGCCGACCGTCTTGGCTTAATCCCGAATCAGCAACTCACCACGCAGCGAGTGCGACAGACCCTGTGTGATGCGCACATCGGCCATCTGGCCAATCCAGCGGGCCATGTTCGGGCCACCCGGAAAATTCACCACCCGATTGCATTCGGTGCGACCCGCCAGTTCGGTCGCGTCTTTGCGTGAGGGGCGCTCGACCAAGATGCGCTGAACCGTGCCCACGCGGCTGTCGCCAATGCGTTGCACGTTTTCTTCGATGGTGGCCTGCAGGTGGTGCAATCGGCGCAACTTGACTTCGTGCGGCGTGTCGTCGTGCAGGTTCGCGGCTGGTGTGCCAGGGCGGGGGCTGAAGATAAAGCTGAAACTGGTGTCAAAGCCCACATCGGTGATCAGCTTCATCATCTTGTTGAAGTCGTCTTCGGTTTCGCCAGGAAACCCCACGATGAAATCGCTGCTGAGCGACATGTCGGGACGGATGGCCCGCAACTTTCGAATCGTGCTTTTGTACTCCATGGCGGTGTAACCGCGTTTCATGGCCATCAAAATACGGTCGGAGCCGTGTTGCACGGGCAGATGCAGGTGGCTCACCAATTTGGGCACTTTTTCGTAAGTGTCGATCAGCCTTTGGGTGAACTCGTTGGGGTGGCTGGTCACATAGCGAATGCGCTCGATGCCGGGCATGTCGGCGACATACTCAATCAGCATGGCGAAGTCAGCCATATCTGCGGTGTTGCCCATCTTGCCCCTGTAGGCGTTCACGTTTTGGCCCAGCAGTGTGATCTCTTTCACACCCTGCGCGGCCAGCCCTGCGACTTCCACCAACACATCGTCAAAGGGGCGTGAGACTTCTTCACCTCGGGTGTAGGGCACCACGCAGTAGCTGCAATATTTGCTGCAGCCTTCCATGATCGACACAAAAGCCGTGGCCCCTTCCACTTTGGCCGGTGGCAGGTGGTCAAACTTTTCAATCTCGGGAAAACTGATGTCCACCTGAGGGCGCTGTTTGCGCTCGCGTTCAGCCAACAGCTCAGGCAAGCGGTGCAACGTTTGCGGACCAAACACCACGTCAACATAGGGCGCACGCTTGATGATCTCGGCGCCTTCTTGGCTGGCCACACAGCCGCCCACGCCAATCAACACGCCCTTGGCTTTCAGGTGTTGCACGCGGCCCAAATCGCTGAACACTTTTTCTTGGGCTTTCTCGCGCACCGAGCAGGTGTTGAACAAAATCAAATCGGCTTCGTCCACGTCTTGCGTCGGTTCATAGCCTTGAGCGGTACCCAACACATCGGCCATCTTGTCCGAGTCGTACTCGTTCATCTGGCAACCAAAAGTTTTGATGAAGACCTTCTTGCTCATGCGGCCACCTGCGGTGTGATGAGTTCAAGGCAAAGCAAGACAAGCCCGTTCAAGGGCAAAGTGCAGCGGTTCATGGTGTAGATCCAGAGGCTGTTGAAGAAAAGCGCAGAGCGCGCTCGAGACGGGCGATTATCGCAGGCGGTAAGGCATGGCGTGATCTGCCAAAAGAGCCAATGCAATCACTGGCCCATGAACAGCCTCATAACCTGAAGCACGATCAGACGTCGATCGGATGCTTAGTTGTCTGCCGACTTGGGCTTAAAAAACATCGGATAAGCGCGTTGCACCGTGGGGCTGTCGTAGGCCCAGCTGTGGCATTGCCCCAAATAAAACGGCGGCTCGTTCACGGCCGGCTGGGCTTGGCCCGCCAACTCGCGGCGTTGCCATTGTCCCGAGGGCAGGGTTTGGTAGGCCGCAGTGGCCATGTTGAACAACATTTCTCTAAGGTGTGTGCACCCCGCAGTGCCGCCCACATGTTGGTTGATGACTTTGCGCCAACCGGCCCCCATGGTGCAGCCAATCAGCTTGTGCATGCCGTGCGGCGCGCCGGCACATTCGGGGTGCGGAATATCGTCCATCGAGGTGGCAATGTCCTGAATCACCATTTGGTCGTTCAGCGTGACGCGCACTTTCAAACCATGAATGGGTTCCTCGGGCGGGAAGGGGCGCTCGGTCGACACCTGAAAACCATAAGGCTTGGTGTCCGTCAGGTGGGCCTCGATGTCCCACAAACCATCTTCGCGGTCAAAGCCTTGAAAGACCACGGTTCGGGTGTGGGACAGTTTTCTGGGGGCAGGGGTTGGAAGTGCCAAGGGAAAATCTCGTCTATCAGAGGTGGAATCGGTCGATCATAGCGACGCTCTGGTGCTTGAAATGGGACGAGTCCAGCCCATTTCCAGCCAGTGTGCATAGCCCGACTTGAAGGGCCAAGCGGTGTATTGCACGGGCGTGCCCGGCGGCAAGACATGTTCAGTCAGGTGGTCGAGCCAAGGGCTGATGGCCCCGATTTTTTGAAGCCATGCTTGCGCTTCTGGTGTTTCCATGGCCAAGCCAGCATGGGTGCCGTGTGCTGGTGGACTGGCGGTGTGCGCCCGTGTGGGGCCCGACATGCGGTCGTGCACACTGCCCCAAGACACTGTGGCCAAGGTTTTTTGCAGGGCTTCTAAGCGCTGGTGTGTGGCATCGGTCGGATCACGGCGGCTATGGTGCTGGGGCTGGGGCTTGGGCTGGAGCTCGCTGGGCGAGTGGGGTGCCTCAATAAATCGCAATTGCCCAAGCACGTTGTCAAACCAATAAAAAGCTTGGGGCATGCGCTGCACCAACTCGGCCAACTGCGCCAAACCGTCGCCTGTATGAAATTGCAAGGCCGTGCCTTGGCGTTGCAGATCGCGCGCATGGCGCCACTTGAACAAAGGGGCAGCCAAGGGGTCAATGTCCCAGGCGTGGATTTCGTCAAATTGCTGCAACCAACCGGTGGGCAACATCCAGCCCGCACTGGCGCCCATCAAGACCAATTGGCCACGCGGCATCTTTTGGGCCATCAACCAATCGGAGATTTCGGCAGAGGCTGCGGCCCATCGCTTTTGCGATCGCCAAGCCCGCCAATGCCAAAGCCATCCACCAGATAAGTTCATGGCCGAACTTTAGCCTTTTTGGCTGCTCAGTGGCCTCGCCCCCGGGTCAGAGAGGCCAGAACCACTGCAACTGGCTGCAAGGTAACGGCTGGCCTTTTTTGTGTATAATTTTTGGCTTGATGATCGCATCATCGGCTTCAAAAGAGTTGATAGAAGCGGTGTTTCATGGGTGATATAGCTCAGTTGGTTAGAGCGCAGCATTCATAATGCTGATGTCGGTGGTTCAAATCCACCTATCACCACCATATTCAATGTGTCAGACCCCGTCTGGCATTCGCATGACCCGCACGTCGTCCTGGCGCTGCGGGTTTTTTCGTTGCGTCATCGACCTCAGCCGTCAACCTCAACCACCAACCTGCACCGGTTGGCTGGGCTTAATTTTGGACCTCACTCAACCACTTCAGCACCGGCGCAATGGCAAATTCTGGTGCCGTGAAGTGCTCTGCACCTTCCAAAATGGCGTATGCGCTTTTTGGGTGTTGTGGCCAACTCGAGAAAAAATACGCTTTGCCCAATTCGGCAGTCAGGTCATGGGGGCCCCCAATCAACACCAGCAAGGGTATTGTTTGGCTGACTTTTTTGGCCGAAAGTGACATCGATGCCCAGCCATTCGGATCGAAATAACTGACAAACACAGAGGCCTTCATCGCGATATCGCGTCGTTTTCCTGAATTGAAATCGGTGAATGTTTCCAACTCTTCGCCTTTACCGGCTTTGACCATGTTGGCCGCAGTCGCCAAGCTTTTCTTGTAAAGCTGGCTTGTGTTGGGCAGTTCTACCGTGTGCCCAGGGGCAATGGCAACGACCCCGTCAATGGTTTGCTTGCCATAGGCCGCATGCGCCAATGAGCCATTGGCACCAAAACTGGTGCCCATCAGGTAGACCCGCTGCAAACCTTTGGCACGGAGCTTCAGGACGATGTCGTCCAACTCATTGATGGCGACTGGATACGGGGCGTCGTAGCCGCGTTTGGTGCTCCATGGCATGAACGGGGTTGTCACTTCATAACCATTGGCTTTCAGGGCATCGGCCAAACTTTTGATGTTGCCATGTGGCGCCCCCCACTTGCCGTGCAGCAAGACGATGCCAGCGTTTTTGGGCTCGGTCTGCGCATGCAAATGGGTGTGCGACAGGGCCCCCATGAATGCCAAAACCAGCCATGTCACTTTGAGCCATTGACGCATGGCATGCACCTTTATGTTCAATTGATACCGGCCAAGAATAGCACTTGGCGCTCTTTACTTGAGTGCGCTCATGGGCCGATGGAATCGGGGCGTTGATACAGGCAAAATGCCAGTTTGATGCGCTCAATTAGCGCCACCATTTTCAAACCCCAAGTGATGCGAGTCCCGGATGCGCTTTAACGTCATGCGTGCCTTTTTGGTTTCAGTGCTGCTGGCATTTTTGGGCTTCAATGCGGCAGCACAAGATGGGATCCAGCAACGGGCTTGGTACGAGGATCGCAGCGGAGAGCAAAGTTTTTCCCTGGTGAAAGATGCCCGTTTTCAACCCTATGAAGGGGTCTTGAGCAAAGGGTTTGGCTCTTCAGCCATTTGGGTCAAGCTCACCATTGGTGTCCCGCCAGGCGAAAAAAAAGCCGGAAAAATGGTTTTGCGATTGCGCCCCGTTTATGTGGACAGCATTGAAGTTTTCGATTCGACTGTGAACGACGGCTTGTCGGGCCACACAGGCGACACATTGCACCCCGCCTTGCAGCCCTTGCGTGGTTTGGACTTCATGGTGCCCTTGGCTGAAGGCCCACTGCCGCGTGACATTTATTTGCGCGTCACCTCGACCAGCACCCGTCAGATTCATGCTGAAGTGGTGCTTGAGCAAGACCTGCTGCAACAAATGCCCCAGCAACATTTGCTGTTTGCCCTGTATGTGGGTGTGGTCAGCATTTTTGCCATCTGGGGTGTCATTTATTGGACCTTCACCCGAGACAAGATGGTGGGCCTTTTTGGGGTCAAGCAAACGGCCGCATGGGTCTACGCTCTGTGCTCTTTGGGCTACATGCGCATGTGGTGGCCCACCGCTTGGCCTGCCGCTGGGCTTGACTATTTGGCATCGCTGTTCAGCATGCTGGCCACCACGTCGGCCATTTACTTTCACTACACGTTTTTGCAAGACTACCAGCCAAGGCGATGGGCGGTGTGGATGTTGCGCGGCTTGGTGTACCTGTTGCCCATCAACTTGTTGTTGTTTCTGGCCGGGAAGCCCACTTTGGCGCTCAACATCAACATGGTTTCGGTTTTGTTTGCACCCTTTGTCATGCTGGCCGCTGCTTGGACTGCCAAGGGCTGGGGCGTGACATTGCAGGAGTCGTCGGGCTCGGCCGTCAAGCTCTCTCGGTTTTTGGTGGTCGGTTTTTACACCGCCCTGGTGATGATTTTGTGCTTGGCGGCACTGCCCGGTCTTGGGGTGTCGCGTGGCGGCGAGGTGGCACTTTATGTGGTTCAAGCGCATGGACTGGCCAGCGCCTTGATGGTGGTGTTGTTGCTTCAGTACCGCACTTACCTGATGCGCAAAGTCCAGTTTGAGGACCAACAATTGTTGGCACGCACACAACTGCAGGCAGAGCAAGACCGGCGGCTGCGAGACGACCAAGAGAAATTGTTGGCCATGCTGACGCACGAACTCAAAACGCCGCTGTCCACCATTTACATGCGGCTGGACGAGGAAGGCAAAAACGCCCAAGCCATTAAAAAGTCCATCAGCGAAATGAACAATGTCATTGACCGTTGTGTGCAGGCGAACAAGGTGCAAGACCAAAAACTGCAGGTTCAAAGCGACCCGGTCGACTTGATGCTGTTGATCGATGATGTGGTGACCAGCGCCCCATCGCCCGAGCGCATTGAGGTGCAGTCGAGCCCACAGCACCGCTTGCAGACAGACCGGCAATTGCTGGGCATTGTGTTGAGCAACTTGGTCGAAAACGCTTGCAAATACTCGGCCAAAGACAGTCCGATTGAAATCGCGGTCGAGGACTTGGGCAGCCAAGTTCAACTGACGTTCAAAAACAGCACTGGGCGCGCTGGGTGGCCCTCTGAAACGCGTATTTTTGAGAAGTACTACCGCGGTTCAGGTGCGCAAGGGCAGGCTGGAACAGGGTTGGGTTTGTTTCTGGTGCAAAGCTTGGTGGCATCGCTGGGGGGACGCATTGCCTACCAGCCCACGGCAACGCAAGTTTGCTTTGTCTTGACTTTGCCCAAATCAAACGCCGGGGCCGCGTGATGCCGCAGGCTTTTTCATGGTCTGTTTTTGATACATTGGCGCTATGACGGACTTACCCACGTTGCACATTCTGATTGTCGAAGACAACGACAATTTGCGCGAAGCCACGCAAGAATTGTTGGCGCAACAAGGACACCAAGTGACGGCCATGTCGTGCGCCGAAGATGTGGACGACACGCCCACACGGGATGTGCCTGATTTGTATTTGATTGATGTGAACCTGCCCGGCGAAAACGGGTTCAGTTTGGCCGAGCGCATTCGCAAAAGCCATCCCGCAGCAGGCATTGTGCTGATGACCGCCCGCGGCCAACTTGAAGACCGTCTGCTGGGATACACCTGTGGCGCTGACAATTATTTGGTCAAGCCAGTCGAGCAATCTGAGTTGCTGGTGTGCATTCAAAGTTTGGCTCGGCGCATCAAACCCGCCAAACCTCATGCAGAAGCGGATCTGGTGCTGGATGTACAAGCGCTGTCATTGCGCGGACCGCTTGAGAGCGTATCGCTCACTTATCCAGAGAGTTTGTTGCTGATGGCCATGACCCGCGCAGTGGGCCAAAAGCTCGAGCGCTGGCAGGCCATGCAATTGATTGATGCCAAGGACAAAGGCCTGTCGCCGGCCAATCTAGAAATGCGCATCAGCGCGCTGCGCAAAAAGATGGATACCTGCGGGGCCCCTGCTGAGGCCATCCGCACCATCAGGGGCTTTGGCTATGCGCTGAGTTGTCACGTCAAAGTGTTGTGACGGTTCATGCCTTCCCCGTCACCCGTGCGGCATCCTCTTTTTCTGCTTTAGTTGTCGCCGGCGGCGTCGGCGCTTTTGCTTTTCTTGCTCGCTCCGCGTGGTTTGCGCAGGCCATTGCTGGCCAGGGTTTCGATGTGCGGCATGTTCTCGGGCGCAGGCGCCGCCGTGTTTGAGGGCGGGGCGATTTTGTTGGCCACATGGCTCAAGCCGGAATAGACATACTTCTTGATGTTGTCCAATGTTTTGCTGCCGCCTTGGGACTCGTCTTGTTCATTTTCGGCATCGTCATGGGCCAGAGCGGCAGGGTCTGCATCAGCGTCTTGCGCCGCGTCAGCAAGGGCCTCGTTGGGTGCCGTATTCGCTTGTGCTTGTTGCGCAGCAACCTGCGCACCCAAGCGCGCTGCTTGAGAAAAGTGGGCCGAGATCAAACGCTTGAGTTCATCCACTTGAGTGAACGCATATTCCACATCTGGAAAGATGGCGGGCGCATTCAATAACTTGCCCTCTTCGGTCAACAGGGCCGTCTGAACTGCGATGCCAGCGGGCGTTGTTTCCACCAAAAATACACTGCGTCCTTTGATGACTTGTTCAGACGATTCGGTGTTGTTTGCTTCCTCAGACATGACGGCATTCTCCTCAGGTTGAACTCATGTATAAACCGTTTGAGTTTACCTATATTCGACATGCAGTTGTCTCTTGAGCCTCGCCAACAAGCCCCAGATATTCAGGTTTTGAAAATCTTGGGTGTGGTGCTGGCCGTTCATTTGGCCTTGGCTGGGTTGCTGTTATTTACGCCCACTCTCCCGCTGTCCCCAAAAATTCCCGCCATCACCATCGACATCGGTGTAGCCCTTCCAGAGCAGCAGCGTGGACTTGAAGAACCTGTGGAGGCCCAGTCGGGGCAAAGCGCGGCGGCCAGTCGTCCGCCAGCACCTCGCGCAGCGGCCAAGCCTGCACCGACAGCACAACCGGCCAAGCCCGACAAGCCCGTGATGCCTAGCCCGCCCAAGAGCGAGCCTGCCCCCACCAAGACAGCTGAAAACGTGGCGCCCGTGGCCCCACCGCCAGAGCCCGTGGCGGCGGTCGTGTCGGGCACCACTTCGCAGGCTGTTCCCAAAGGTCAGGCCGACGTCACGCAAGAAACGGTGCGCACGTCAGAGCCCGATCTGCAAGCCGCTTACAAAGACAACCCCAAACCACCCTATCCCAAAGCGGCCTTTCGCGCAGGCGCTGAAGGCACCGTCGAAATTGCTGTGGTTGTGAACTCAGACGGGTCTGTGGCCAGCGCGGTGGTGGCACACAGCAGTGGCCATGAATTGCTCGACAAATCGGCACTCGACACGGTGAAGGGTTGGCGTTTCAAGTCGGCTCGCAAAGATGGCGTCTTGAGCAAAAGCGCGGTGCGGGTGCCCATCACATTCAGGCTCAGAGCCGCTCGATAATGGCGGGTCAAAAAAAGGATCGTAAATGTTGGATGCGTTGATTGTTCATGCCGTGTTGGTTATTTTGGTGCTGCTGTCGGTGGTCACTTGGACGCTGGCTTGGCTGAAAATTCGCCAAAACCAAAAAGCCGTGAGCGACATGAAAAATTTTGAGCAGCAATTTTTCAAGCTCCGCGATTGGTCACAACTCAAAGCGTTGCTGCAAACCGCGCAGGGCCCCTTGGCCAGCATGGCCGCTGCGGGCGTGGACGCGGTGGAAGACTTGCAGTCCAGTGGACCGAGCGTGTTGCTCGATCCTCAATTGGTGGTCGAGCGCGTGTTGCAGCAAGCCCTGCAAGAACAATTGCGTGCGCAAGAACGCGGCCTGTCAGAGTTGGCCACCATCGGTTCTATCTCGCCTTTTGTGGGACTTTTTGGAACGGTCTGGGGCATCATGAATGCGCTTAAAAACATTGGGGAATCAGGGCAAGCCAGCATCGATGTGGTTGCCGGGCCGGTGGGTGAGGCCTTGATTGCCACTGCTGTGGGCATTGCGGTGGCCGTGCCTGCGGTGCTGTTTTACAACGTGTTGTTGCGCAAACAAAAACTGCGCGTCACCCAAATGGAGGCGTTTGCCGACTCTTTTGCACGTTTGGCGATGAAATATTTGTCTTCACCCACAGGAGCCCGCCCATGAGCATGCGCAGTTCGGGGGATTCGGATGGCGCCATTGCGGAGATCAATGTCACGCCGTTGGTCGATGTGATGTTGGTTTTGTTGATCATCTTTATCGTGACAGCGCCGATGATCACGCCGCAAGCCATGAAGGTCACGCTTCCTCAAACGGACCGGGTGGTCCAGCGAGACCAAGCCAAAAATGAGGTCTTAGTGGTATTAAAAGATGGTTCTCTGAATTACAAAGGACTGGATATAACGGACGCGGGACTCCAAGCCATCATGGCTGCAGACGGAAAATCGCCCCATTACCAATTGCAAGTGCAAGCCGATGAGGGGGTGCCTTATGGCCGAATTGCCCAAATCATGGCTTGGGCCCAAACAGCGGGATCGCAGAAACTCACTTTTATAACGGTCCCCAACCGTTGAGATTGTCGATTTTGCTGAAAATGAATTCTTTAGGTTTTTTTGGGTAAGGAATTGATAATTTCATAATATTCGTAATATGCGAATATTGTGCCTACATTTTTGCCCGCGGGTTTTTGCGCTCTCCGTCTTGCTTTGGTTTGCAAAAGCAGGCTGGGCTCAGCCCATTCAATACCCCCCTGATCGCGCGGGTCAGTTGATGCAGCAACTGCAAAACGATCCCGCTTTGAAAGCCGGAACGCTGCCGGCTTTGCCCAAATTGGCGCCCTCCAATTCGCAGCCTTTACAACCTGCCGGTGTCGCTCCTGGCGAGGACACCTTTTTATTCAAGTCGGTCGTGCTGTCGGGTAACACCTTGGTCAACACGTCACAAATCGAGGTGTTGTTGGCACCTTGGTTGGGCAAAAACATCAGCTTGGTGCAACTGCAACAAGCGGTTGCACAAATATCAGCTTTGTACAGAGATCAGGGGTGGTTGGCGCAAGCAACCTTGCCCGATCAAGATGTTTCTGACGGGCATGTCAAGGTCACGGTGATCGAAGGCAAGTTGGGTGAAGTGATCGTGCAACTGCAAGACGGCAAGCCGCAACTCGGCGCATGGATACGCCGGCGCATTCCTTCGCTGATCCAGCACTACATGCCGATTGGCAAGACCATTTATTTCAATGACATGGACAAGGCCTTGTTGTTGGCCGGCGATCTGCCAGGCACGGCGGTCTCGGGCAGTTTGCAAGCCGGCAAAGTGCCGGGCACCTCGGACTTGTTGGTCAAGGTGGACAGCACGCCGATGGTGGTGGGGCAGGTCAGTACCGACAACATGGGCAGCCGTTCCACCGGGGTGGTGCGCTTGAATGCGCAGGTGCAGCTGAACTCGCCATTGGGCACGGGCGAACAGTTTTCTTTCTCGGGCAGTAAAAATGCGGGCAGCACCTACGTTCACGCTGGCGTGAGCACACCGGTGGGCATCGAAGAGTGGCGCGGCCTGATTTTCAATGCCGAAGTCAGTCGCATGGACTACCGCATTTTGGATCAGTACAAGCCAGATGGCGCCCGATTGCGGCCCGAGGGGCACAGCAATGTTTTGGGCGTCAACGTTGTCGCGCCTTGGGTGCGATCGGCCAACACCAATTTGAGTTTGAACTTGGGGTTTGAATACCGCAAGGCACTGGACAAGTCGGATCTGGAAGTGCCCGGTACGTTGGGTATCGTGCGCAACACGCAAGTGAACAACCGCAGCCTCAGCATGAACTTCAGCCACTTGGATGGCATCTGGGGTGGTGGCAACAACGTGGTGGGCTGGGTTGAAACGGGCGGCACGATTCGCTTGGGCCCATCGGGCGCCGCCTCGTTGGATGCCACAGAAGGCCGCACGCAAGGCGGCTTCCAGAAAAGACGCATCACGGCTTCGCGCTTGCAGTTCATCGATGGCAAGCACGCGATCTTCATGTCGGCGTCGCGCCAATGGGCCAGCAAAAACTTGGACTCGTCTGAAAAGCTTTATCTCGGTGGAGCATCGGGGGTGCGGGCCTTCCCCAACAGCGAAGCGGGTGGCAGCACAGGGGTGACGGCCACGCTCGAGTTGCGCCGCGAATGGAATGCCCAGTGGCAAACCACTTTGTTCTACGACTACGGCCGCATCTCGCAATTCAAAGTGCCTGTGCGTGCCGATGGCACCAGCCTCCTCAATGGCGCAAGCAACGACATCATGTTGCGTGGCCGAGGGGTCTCGATGACCTATCGCTTTGTTTCGGGCGCAGAGGTCAAGGCCACCGTGGCGCGCAGGGTCTCGCCCAATCCTCAACCCAGCTCAACGGGCACCGACAACGACGGCACCTTGCGGCTCAACCGGTTCTGGCTGAACGTCAGCATGCCTTTCTAAACAACCGAAGACAGTGAACAAGGTTTACCGCGTCATCTTCAACGAAATCACCGCCACATGGACGGTGGTGGCGGAGATTGCGCGCTCGTGTGGCAAACGCAGTTCACTCGTCAAAAAAATGGCCAAGCTGGCCGCTGTGCTGGGCTTGGCCAGCCAGATGGAATTGTCGGCAGCGGGGCCGCCGGCGCCCACAGAGTTGCCCACGCAAGGGCAGGTGGCCGCTGGCATTGCACGAATTGGCCGAGAGGGCACGGGCAGCGCTCCGGTGCTGAACATTGACCAAAGTTCGCAGCGCGCGGTCATCAACTGGGGCACCTTCAATGTGGGCTCTGCGGGCACGGTCAACTTCAACCAACCCAACGCACAAGCGGCCACCTTGAACCGCGTGCGCGATGCCAACCCGAGCCAGATTTTTGGCAAGGTCAACGCGCCCGGCCAAATCACCTTCATCAACCCCGCCGGGGTTTACTTTGGCAAGAGCGCGGTGTTGGATGTGGGGGCCGTGACGGCCACCACGATGAACCAAAGCGATGCCCAATTCATGGCGGGCAAATCGGAGTTTGCGCGCAACGGCGCCACCGGTGCGGTGGTCAACGAAGGCACCATTCGCGCTGCGCTCAATGGCTATGTGGCGCTGCTGGCGCCGCAGGTGCGCAACGAAGGCTTGATCGTGGCCCAGCAAGGCACGGTGGTCATGGCCGGTGCCGAGGCCGTGAAGCTCAACTTTGACCCCGCCAGCAAGTTGGCCAGCATCACCGTCAGCCCCAGCTTGATTGCCACCTTGGTCGAGAACAAAACCGCGGTGCAAGCGCCCGAGGGTTTGATCATCCTCAGTGCCACGGCCTTGGATGCGATGACGGGCCAGATCATCAACAGCGGCCAACTTAATGCCAGCAGTTTGACCCGACAAGGTGGGCGCATTTTGTTGCAAAGCGGCAAGGTGCAACTCAGCGCGACCAGCGTGCTGCAAGCCAAGGGACCCACGCAAGGTGGCGAGGTGCACATTCAGGCGCAGCGCATTGAAAATGCCGGTGCCATCGATGTCTCCAGCACGCAAGGCGCTGGCGGCAAAGTGCTGCTGCAAGCCAGCAGCGCAGGCGCGCCCACCACAGGGCCAACGATCCTGGGCACCGCGACCACCTCTGCCTCAGTCACTTCAGCGCAGGCCGCCATCGCACTCGAACCCCAGTCGCAGGTGCGTGCCGATGGCGCCGTTCGCGGCGGCGACATTCGTCTCGAGTCCGTCCAAGCCGTGAAACTCGAGAACGCCTCGCTGTCGGCCAGCAGCGTGGCGGGCACGGGTGGCACAGTGGTCATCGAAAGCCGTGAGCTGAGCGTGACCCACAGCACCGTGTCGGTCGATGGCGACACGCGTGGCGGCCAAGTGCAACTGCGCGCATCACCGGGCGAACAAGTCACGTCCTCAGACCCCTTGTCTCCCTTGAGCCCGCTGCCGGGCGGCACCAGCGTGATGATCGGTGGCAACAGCGTGGTCAGCGCCAGCAGCCGCCGTGGGCGGGGTGGCGACGTGTCGGTCACCGGCACCACGCTGACCTTGCAAGACACCACCCGCATCGATGCCACCGGCGCCACCGGCGGCGGTGAGGTGTATGTGGGCGGCGGCTGGCAAGGCACCGGGCCATTGCCCCATGCGACCACTGTCACCATGGGCTCCGATGTGGTGATTGACGCCAGTGCCGCCTTGCAAGGGCAAGGCGGTACGGTGGTGTTGTGGAGTGATGTGCGCAACCCTTTCTCGATGACCTCGGCGCACGGAACGATTTTGGCTAAAGGGGGCGTTCAAGGCGGCGATGGTGGGCAAATTGAAACCTCGGGTGGACGTCTCCAAGTCGATGGTGTGACCGGTTCGGCCGCCTCAACCATGGGCAAAGCGGGCGAGTGGTTGTTTGACCCGACCAACATCACCATCGGCAGCTCCGGGTCCGCCAACAGTGGCAACGATGGCTCCAGCATTTCTGCCTCTGGCATCAACAACCTCCTGAACGGTGGCACCAGTGTGACCGTGACGACCTTTTCGGGCGGGGGAGATCTGGGGAACTTGACCGTCTCTGAAGCCATCAACAAGTCTGGTGGCAACGGTGATGTGACGTTGACGCTGCGGGCCGCCAACACCATCGTCATCAGCAGTGACATTGCGCACACCGGTGGCAGCGGGCGCTTGCATCTGGTCATCGACGCCGACAACAACACCGCCGCTTCTACGGCCAATTCAAGCCCCTCTCGGGATGGTGCGGGCATTGTGATTTTGGAGGCCAACCTCTCCACGGGCGGCGGCAACCTGTTGGTGGGGGGCGTTACCCAGAATGGTTCTACCGGGGGTGATTTGTTCATTGGGGGCTCATCCGCCCTTTCTATTTCAACCGCCGGTGGGGCGGTGGATGTCAAAGGCAACTTAATCATTGCCAACAGCAGTGTGGATGGCGTGAGCATCAACACCGCGGGCGGGGCCATTGACCTGCGTGGCGCGGTGGACTCTGGCAACCAGTACACAGCCATTGCCGGCGCCAAAACGTGGCAGCAGGCCTTTGACGACGCCAAGACGCGCTCTAATTCATGGCTCGCCACCATTGGCTCTTCGCTTGAAAATGCGTTGGCCGTGCGCGCTGCCAACACGTCCAGTGCGTGGCTCGGGGGGCAACGCATTCATGGCACCAATGAATGGCGATGGACGGCCGACCCCAGCTACAACACAACGACCAAACCCCTTGTCTTCTTTTACCAAGGGGCCACCACAGAGACTTCCTTGGGCTCTGGCAGCTCGGGGTCAGGTGGTACGACAGCGACGGGGTACTTCGCCAATTGGAGTGGTTGGACCAATGGCGTTGCCAGTGGTGAGCCCAACAACTGGAACGGTGGCGCGGCCACTTTCAGTATTGAGGGCGAAAGCGCTTTGCAATTCACAGGGTCACAAGGCAAATGGAACGATTTGCCGCGCGCCAGCACGACCCTTGATCAATATGTGCTCGAGACCAATCTGGCACCTTCGCGTTTGAATCTGAATGCCGGTGCGGGGGCGGTCCGCATCAGCAACGCGGTCGGATTTAGCAAAGCCTTGTCGCAGCTGGACATCACGTCTTCCAGCACCACCCTGAGCGGCAGGGGTGTCATCACCACCGGCGCGCAAAACTACAGCAGTGGCTTCAGCGCAGAAAACAGTGGTCGAATTGAAATTTCAGGCGCCACGATTTCTGCCAACGGCGCGGTCAGCATCAAGTCCCTCACAAACGATGTGTTCTTGAATGCCACGTTCACCCACATCTCGCCCACAGCCAGCACATTCAATGTAGAAGCGCAGCGGCACATCCAACTGGGAACCAACGCCAGCATCAGTTCCACGACCGCCGCATTGCAGACCACACTTTGGGCCGATACCGACAAAAGTGGTGACGGGATCATTTACTTTGAAGGCAGTGGCATCAGCACCAAAGGGGGCGCGCTGACTTTTGGTAAATCGGGTCAGACCAACGTTTTAGGCGGCGCCACGGTGCTGGTGGGCGGCGATGTTTTCTTCCAGCGAAGCAGCGCGCAAAACATCACCACCGAAGGCGGCGCCATCAACATCTATGGCGAAACCATTGTCTCCAATACCTCTGGACTCAATGTCAACAGCGGCAATGGTGATGTGACGCTGCATGGCATGCTGAACTCTGGCAACCAGTATTCCGGTGTTCAAGTGGCCACGGCAATTTCTTGGGTTGCGGCGCGCGATGCTGCAAAAGGGTCGACCGGAGGTGCCTCGGCAACAGGGGACAGCTACCTTGCCACGATCACGTCGCGACTCGAAAACTCGATTGCCGCGCTCTCTGTGAACAACAACAGCTCTTGGCTGGGCGCCAGGCAACTGAGCAGCAACGGGGTATGGCAATGGAATGTGGGCCCTGAAATCGGCCAAGCCCTCACCTACACCAACTGGAACCCCGGCGAACCCAACAACTGCTGCACGGGCACCGCCAACGGCGCGGGCTTTTTTGGTGAAAACGCCTTGCAATTCACCGGTGCCAATTCAAGCTGGAACGATTTGTTTGACAACGGGGTTTTTTCCAGCAACTTGAATTTTTATGTGCGCGAGACCAACTTGGCCGCATCGCCTGTGACCCTCAATGCAGGCACGGGCACGCTCACGCTCAAATCAAATGTCGGCTCCAGCAAGGCCATCTCGACCTTGGCGGTGACGGCGGTCACCAGTGTCATCAATGGCAACTCGATGAACACCTCGCTGGCGCAGAACTACACCGGCAACTTGACGGTCAATACCGGCAGTGGCGATTTCTTGGTGCGGGGTGGTGCGCTCAATGTCTCGGGCAACGCGACCTTCAATGCCGGGCGTGTTTTGCAGCAAACCGGCTTGAATGCCACCGGCTCGGGCTCACTGACTTTCAATGCGCCGCTGGTGGTCAATGCCAACAACTTGTCCATCACCTCCGGCTCGGGCGGGGTCACCTTCAACTCGACCATCAACAGCGACGCGGCAAGCACACTGCGCAACCTCACGGTGACCGCCACAGGTGGCGATGTCTCCTTAAACGGCGCCGTGGGTGGCACCCTCAAACTCGACAACCTGTTGATCAACGCCAACAACCTGGTGGTGCCCAACGCCAACCTCTCGGTGTCAGTGGCCGAAGATCTGGTGTTGAACGCCGGCTTGAAACACGCTGGGGCCAGCGATGTCACCACCACGCTGACGGCAGGCGATGACATTTACCTCAATGGTGCGGTGTCCACCAGCTCGAGTGGCAAACTCAATTTGTCATTGACCGGGGCCCGCTATGGCGGCGTGATTGCGTTTGAAGGCGATGTCAGCACCGGCGGTGGCAATTTGACGGCCACCGCAGAAACCATCAGCTTCCAAGCCACCTCGAACCAAACCGTCAACACCTCGGCCAGCAGTGGCACCGGCGGCGCGATTGACTTCAGCAACGTCAGCAGCACCGACACGCAAGTGGTCTTGGGGGTGCTCAACAGCGGCAGCGCTGGCACGCTCACGCTGAGCACCGGTGGTGGCGCTGTGAACGTGAGGGGCAGCGTGGACAGTGCCAGCAGCGTGCAGCGCCAAACCGACATCGGTATGGGCTTGACCGGCTGGAGCTCCACCACCACCCATGCCACCGGCTACGGCGATTGGGGCTCGATTGTGGGGACTTTTGCCAACGGCAATGCCGGGGTCACCCGCACGCTCGATTTTGGCAATCAGGGCAAAAACATCACCTTCGATTTCTACCGCCTAGAGAGTTGGGACAACGAGTTCCTCCGCTTGTATGTCAACGGCAGCAAAATTGGTGAACGCTCATTTGTCGAAAATGGAACCATCACCGGCACCGAGCTCGGGACCTCGGTGGCCGCGGGCTACACCCTGCGCTTTACGCCCAGTGGCGGTGTGTTGAGTGGCAACTACAACACCACCCGCACTTGGAACGACCAGAAGATCTCCGTCAACGTGGACACCCCAGCGTTGGGCAGTTTCACCTTCCGGGTGGACAGCAGTTTGGATTCGGTCTGGGACGACGAAGGCTGGGGCATCAAAAACTTGTTGGTGCGCAACTTGGCCTCCAGTTATTCAGGCGCTGCGGCGCTGACAGTGAATGCCGGGGCCGGGGCCATTGGCCTGACGAGTGGTGTGGGCCAAAGCAAAACTTTGGCGGCCATGCAACTCAACAGCACCGCCGCGACCACCTTGGGCGGGGCCGTCAGGGCAGCCAGTGTTACCACCAACACGGGTGGCACTTTGCAAATCAATGGCGCATCGGTCACCACCACCGGCGCGCAAAGCTATGGCGAGAACATCAGCTTGGGCCGTGCCGTCACGCTGACGGCTTCGGACATCAGCTCTGCAGGCACCCTCAATTTGGGGGCCAACACGCTGACCCTCAACACGCCCTCCGACATGGCCATCGCGGGGGTCATCAGTGGCACCGGTGGCGCGGTCACCAAGCAAGGTGCGGGCGCCTTGACGCTGTCGGGGGCCAACACCTTTACAGGCGGCATGACCATTTCGCAAGGCACCCTGAAAGTAGGCGTGAGTTCGGTGGGCAGCACCAGCGGGGCCATGGGCACCGGCAGTGTCACGGTGCAGTCGGGCAGCGTGGTGGACTTGAATGGTTTCACCGTGGCCAACGCGCTCAACATCACGGGCACGGGCATTGGCAACACCGGTGTCTTGATCAACTCCAGCACCACCGCCGCTACGGCCAGCGGCACGGTGACTGTGGCGGCCAATGCCACCTTGGGCGGCACCGGGGCCATGACCTTGAGTGGCGCGGTGGGGGCGAGCAGCAACACGGTGACCTTTGTCAACGCGTCGGGCTTCACGGTCACCCACACCAGCAACAGCATTCAAAACATCGCCATCAGCAACTCCGCGCTGACGCTCAAAACCAACCAAGCCCTGTCGGTCGCAGCCAGCAGCCTGAGTGGCAACACCACCTTGCAGACAGTGGCGGCGGACAAAGACATCACCCTTTCGGGTGCCATCACCAACAACCTCAACGACAACACCCTGACCCTGATGGCGGCCAGAGACATTGTGTTCAGCAGCAGCGTCTCGGGGTCTTCGGGCAAGGCGCTCAATGTCTACGCTTATTCAGACACCGACAAAAGCAATGCCGGGGGCATTCGTTTTGGCTCTTTCATCGACACCTGGGGCGGCCATGTGGTGCTGGGCGGTGGCACCGCCGACACCAGCACCACCTGTGCCGGCACGTTCTCGTGCACGGGCGGGTACGCCAGCCAAGGCAATATCAACATCGGTATCTACTTAACAGGAGCCACCCAGTACATCCAAGCGCGGGGCGGCAACATCACCTTGCGTGGGCTGGGCCATCCCACCGCCAGCTCGACGGGTGATGGCATTCTTATTGTCAATTCGGGCGGCATCACCACCACCGGCAGCGGCACCATCTCGCTCACCGGCATTGCCACTGGGGGTTGGAACGGCTTGCGCATCCACAACAGCGCGATCAGCGCCGGCACGGGTGACATCACGCTCACGGGCAACAGCAACTCGACGAGTTCCTATACGGGTGTCCGTTTGCACGGCAACACCTCCGTCACGACAGGCGGCAATGTCACCGTGACGGGCGTAGGGGGCTCGGCCAATTACGGCGTGTGGGTGCTGGACACCGCCGCCATCACTGCCGGTGGAGACATCACGATCAGTGGCCAAAACGGCACCCGCAATTGGGGCACAGTCCTCGAGTCCAGCGGCACTATTCAAACAACGGCGGGCAACCTGTCTATCTCTGGCACGGGCAACGGGGGTGTTTATCTGAACCAAGGCGGCTTGGTCGCGGCCAACAACCAGACCACCCCCACCTCGGGCGGCAACATCACGGTCAGTGGCTCGGGCTCTTCCAATTACGGCGTCGAGCAGGGGGCGGGCGCCATCACTTCGTTTGGCAGCATCACCATTCAGGGCACGGCATCCAACTACCGGGGCATGTTTTTGGGGGGCGCAGGCGCCATCAAGTCGGTCGGCGACATTTCAATCGCCGCTGCCAGCACTTCGGGCGATTGGTGGGCCGGACGGATTGAGGGAAACAAACTCATCCAGTCGACCACCGGCAACATCAGCATGACCGGCAGCGGTCAAGCAGGTTGGTATATCTATGGCCGCGTGGTGGCGGGCAACGACACCAGCAACCCCACCGCGGGCGGCACCATCACCGTCAATTCTGCCGGCACCAACAGCTATGGATTGCAACTCGACACCTCGATTTTGTTGGCTCATAGCGCAATCAGCATCACCGCCACCAACACCAGCACCCACCACGTCTTCCGGCACGAGGGGGCGACAGGCTCCATCAAGTCGAATGGCAACATCACCATTCAAGCTGGTAATTTGACGGGCAACACCGGCATATGGGGCTTGGTGCTGGACACCGGTGCTTCCATTCAATCGACTGCGGGCAACATTGCCATCACAGCCCGAGGCTCGTCGGGTGGTTTTTACGTGTCCAGCAGCGCTACATCGATCGTGGCCGGTAACCACCTGACCGCCCCCACTGCTGGCGGCAATATCACGCTCACTACCACGGGCGTGTCGGGCTACGGAACTCAAATGGTGTCGGGTTCATTGGTGGCCCACGGCAGCATCAGTTTCACCTCAACGGGTGGACTGGAGGGAGCGTATATCTATGGCACCGGCTTGTTCAAAGCGAATGGCGACATCACCATCAATGCCCGGAGTAACACGACGACCAATTGGGCCTACTACCAAGATTCCAGTCGCACGGTACAAACCACCGCGGGCAACCTGGACATCACGGCCAACGGCGGCTTCGGCATTTACATCAATGGCGGTGGCCTGGTGGCGGGCAACCACCTGACCGCTCCCACCGCAGGCGGCAGCATCAACATCCGTTCCACCACCACCGGCTCAAATGCCGACGGCGCTGGTTTGCGCATGGACACCGCGGGCAACGCCATCTTGGCTTATGGTGATGTCTCGATTTATGCCAATGCCGCCTCCGCCGGCATCAACGGCTCTGCAGGCAATGGCCATGGTGTGTTGATGTGGGGCTCTAACCAAATCATCCGCAGCTTCAACGGCAATCTGTCCATCACTGGTTATGCCAACCGTTGGGTAGACAACGGCGCCGGCACCGCGGGTATTTCGGGGGGCATCACGCTGTACAACTCCACGGACTTGCTGCGTGCCAAAGGCGACATCACCCTCAAGGGTGTATCGATGCAAGGCATCGGGGTTTATTTGACCGTGGTGGATGGCGGCTCGACCACCCAAGGCGTGCGCTCAGACACCGGCAACATCACCCTCGATGGTTTGAACAACAACGCCAGTTTTGCCGCCACCTACATTCGCACGCCGATTGTGGCGAGTGCGGGTTCTGTTTACATCTCGGGTGCGGGCGGTTACAACGGCGTTCGACAAGACGCTTGGCAAGGCAACATCACCGCTGCCGGTGACATTCAGTTGATCGGTTACGCCAAAACGTACGATGGTTTGTACTTCAGCGTGGGCGGCATCACATCGACTGGCGGCAACGTGACTTTGTCGGGTTACACCCCCAGCGCCACCGCGTCCGATTACGGCATTTACTCGTCGTCGCCATCGGTCTCGGCGGCCAACGGCTCGGTGATTTTCCAAGGCGCCAAGATCAACTCGGCGGCCACCGGCAGCGGTATTTTTGTGAACGCGGCCACCAACACCACCGGCGGTCAGATTGACCCCATTTATGCCGTGGCCGATGCGGCCAACCCGGCGTTTGGCATCTCTAAAGGCATCAAGTGGTTGGGCAACATCACGGCCAACACCAGCACAGGCTACATCCAAATTCATTCCAAAGCGCCTGAAATCACCGGCAACATGACGGCCTATGGTTTGGCCTTGTTGGGCACCAACCAAAGTTATTCGCTCACCGGCACAGGCTCGATCAGCGCCATCACGGCCAGTTTGGGCACGGGCACGCTGACCTACACCAACACAGGCCCGCTGACGATTGGCTCTTATGGCGGCATCAGCGGCATCACCGCAGGCGCTGTCACGCTCACGGCCGGTGGTTTGCTGGGCAGTGAAAACATCACCACCACTGGCGCCGGCAGCATCACGCTCAACCCGTCTTCGGGCACGCACACTTATTCCGGCGTGATTTCGGGCGGTGTGGCGCTTGCCAAGTCGGGCAATGGCACCCAAATTTTGACGGCTGACCACACCTTCACCGGCGCCACCACTGTGAGTGGCGGTGTGCTGCGGGTGACGTCTTCGGGCGGCTTGGGCACGTCGGCAGGTGGCACCACCGTCAGTGGTGGTGCGCTAGAAATTTCGGGCGGCATCACGCTGGCCGATGCCCTCAATTTGTCGGGCACGGGTATGTCCAGCAATGGGGCTCTGCGCAGTTTGTCGGGAGCCAACACGCTGACGGGCAACATCACCTTGAGTGCCGCCACTGAGATGCAAGTGGACGCAGGCTCTTTGTCCATCTCGCCCACCAGCGGCAACGCGTTTGCAGGTGCGTTTGGCCTGACATTGCAAACCGATGGCCAAGTGACGGTGGGCGGTGTGATGGCCACCGGCACGGGCAGCTTGACCAAAACCGGCGCGGCCGACTTGGTGTTGACGGGCAACAACACCTTCACGGGCAGCACCACCGTCTCGGGCGGCACCCTTTATTTAGGCACGGGTGGCACAGCCGGCACGGTGGCGGGCGCCATTGCGAACAACGGCAGTTTGGTGGTGAACCGCTCCAACGATGTGACGCTGGCCGGGGTCATCAGTGGCACCGGTGGCTTGACCAAGCAGGGCGCTGGCACCCTGACGCTGTCGGGCGCCAACACCTATGCGGGCAACACCACGGTGTCGGGCGGTGGGCTGCAGATTTCGAGCGATGGCAACTTGGGCGCCGCCCCGGGGGCTGTGACCGCCGGCAAGTTGCTGCTGAACGGGGGCAGCCTGACGGCCACCGAGACCTTCACCTTGAGCAGCAACCGCGGCATCACTCTGGGCGCGGACAGCACCGTTACTGTGGCGAGCGGCAAGACCTTGACCTACTCCGGTGTGATGACCGATGGCGCTTCTTCTTTTGCATTGACCAAAGCCGGCTCCGGTGCTTTGGTGTTGGGTGCCGCACAAACCTACAACGGCCTGACCTCGGTCACCGGTGGTACGTTGCGCTTGGGCGCAGGGGCTTCGCTGAATGGGGGCGCGGGTGAATTGAGCTTGGCCAGCGGCAGTACGCTGGACCTTCAGAGCAACGCGCTCACCTTGGGCGCTTTGACCATGGCCGGCACGGCTTCGGTGGTGAACGGCGCGGGCGCATCCAGCTTGACCGTGACCGGCGCTTCGGTGTTGGCCAACAGCATCACCACCAGTGGCCATCAAATTTACAACGGCGCGGTGACCTTGGCCGAAGACACCAATTTGGTGACCACCGCCAATGGCAGCCTGACCTTCAACTCGACACTGAACTCGGCGAGCGCCAGCGCCCCGAAAAATCTGACGGCCAATATTTCCAGCTCGACCTATTACTGGGTGGACTGGACCAGCGTGAATGACGCGGCCAAAACGGTGACGGGTTCGGTGACCATCGACGGCACGGTGATCACGGTGGTCTACAACAACCCGCAGGGTTGGTTTGGCGTGCAAACTTCGGGCGGCGTCAGTTACTGGACGGGCAGCCCGTCGCCCTACACCAGCAGCTCGGTGGCGAATGGGCCGACCACCTCGGACATCATTCAATTGGCGTACGCCGGTAACCAGTCGTTGACCTTCAGTGAGTCGGTAGAAAACCTGGCCTTCACGGTGTTGAGTTTGAATGGCAACGGCTATGGCTTTAACGAAGACTTCAGCATCACCAGTTATTCAGGATTCAATGGGGCTGCAGCAGGTTATTGGGGCACAGGGACTCTTAGCAAGAGCTATAACAGCGCCACCCGGCAATACCAATTGTTGGGCACCAGCGGCGAGCCACATGGCACCGTGCGCTTCAACAACTCGGTTTCCAATCTCACTTGGACCAGTCTGAGCAACGAGACTTGGAACGGTTTCACAGTCGGCGTGAACAGCTCGACCTCGACGATTGGCCGCTTGGTTTTGAATGGCGTGGTGGGCGGCACAGCAGCTTTGGGCAACATCACGGCCAACAGTGGCTTGCGAACCACGGCAGAGATTGCAGGCGCCCAATCGGTGGCGGTCAGCAAAACATCGCAGATTGGTGCCAACATCACCACCACCGCCGCACAAACCTACACCGGCGACACCAACCTGACCAGCAGCACCAGCTTGTCGGGGACCGCCATCAACATGAGCGGGGTGAATTTGTCCAGCAATGGCTTGACCGTGAACAACTCGGCGGCCAGCCAAATTTCTGGGGTTATCTCGGGCACTGGCGCTGTCACCAAGCAAGGCGCTGGCTCGCTCAAGTTGAGCGGTGCCAACACCTACAGCGGGGGCACCACCGTGTCGGCCGGACTGTTGTGGGCAGACGCCAGCACCACCGGCACCGCGGGGTCCATCACCTCGGGTGCGTTGGGCCGCGGCCACGTCACGGTGGCCAGCGGCGCTGCGCTGGACTTGGGTGGCTACAGCCTGGCCAACACATTGACCTTGTCGGGCACGGGCATCAGCAGCGGCGGTGCTTTGACCAACAGCACCAGCACCGCGGCCACGTTGTCGGGCGCCATCACCTTGGGCGCAGACACGGTCATCAAAGGCAACGCTGGCGACTTGACTTTCAGTGGCGCCATCAATGGCGCTTATGGCCTAACGGTGTCCACCACCAACAAGTCGATCACCCAATCGGGTGTGGTTGGCGCAACGGCGGCGCCAACGGCTGTGACTTTCAGCGCCGGCACGGGCAACGTCACGCTGGGTGCTGCTTTGACAGCCCAAGGGCCGGTCTCCATCACGGGGGGTACGCTGACCTTGAACAGCTCGATCACCAGCACCGCCACCTCTGGTTCGGGCATCGCGCTGAACGGTCGAAACATTCAACAAGCGGCCGGCACCACTGTGTCCACGCAGGGCGCAGACATTGCTTATTCGGTGACGCAAGCCGCCTTCACATCGGCCGCGGATGTGATGTTGGGCGTGGGCACGGTGAATGGCGCGCGCACCACCATCAACGCCAATGGCGGTAACGTCAGCATGGGGGTGAGCTTGGCCACCTCTGGCACCGCCGGCGGCCATGACAAGGTGATGCAATTGCGCTCAACCGATGTGTTGACTTCGGGCGCGGGCACGATTGCATTGACCAGCGATGCCACGCACAACACCTCTACGCTCGATGTATGGGCGTTGGACTTGTGGGACGCGCGCATTCAAAGTGCCTCGGGCGCCATCACCCTCTCGGGTACGGGTGGCAAGGCCTCTGGCAATTCGCGCGGCATTGTCTCGGCGGGGTTTGGCTACTCGGTGTTGTCGGAGTCGGGCGACATCCGTTTGGTGGACACGACCCCCACCGGTTTGACGGGCAATTATTTGGGGATGTTCTTGTACCCCTCGTCAACCGCCCATGGGTTCTTGGGCGCAGATGGGGTCAGGGTGTTGAACAGCAGTTCCAACATCACCTTGCAAGCAGACAAGATGGCCTTGCTGTCTGACGGTGTGCGCTCGACCACTGTGGCCACCACGGGGGCGGTGGTGATTGAATCGGTGGGCGCCGCCTTCACCGCGCCGCTGGACACCACGAGCCTGAGCTTGACCAGTGGGGCGGCCAGCTTGCGTTTGGGCAAATCCACCAACACCGCCAACATCACGGTGGGCGCAGCGAGCGTGGCGGGACCGATCGAGGTGAACGGCGGCGCCGTGAACATGAACGCAGGGCTGACCACCACCAACAGCACCACGGGCGACATCACAATTCGCAGCAGCGCACTGACCGGCAGCGGTGGACTGAGCTTGGCCAACGGCCGCAGTTTGTCGATCACCCAATCGGGCGACAGCGTCTACACCGGCGTGATCGCCGGCACCGACGTGACGCTGACCAAAGCCGGCGCAGGTCGTTTGGGCTTAACCGCCGCCAACACTTTCAGTGGTGGCACCACGGTGTCGGCCGGCAGTTTGGGGCTGTACAGCAACGACGCTGTGGGCTCGGGTGATATCAGCCTGAACGCCAACACCACTTTGTTGTTGGGCCGAGCGGTGACCGCGCTGAGCAACGACATCAGCTTGGTGGGCAATGCCACGATTGATTTGGACACTGCGGTGCAATACCTGCTCGTGGGTGGCGGTGGCGGCGGCTCATCGGGCGGCGGTGGTGGCGGTGGCGTGGTGCTCCAAACCAACGACCTGAATGCCACCGAATACACCGTGGTGGTGGGCGCGGGCGGCTTGGCCGGGACGCCCATGCACAACACCGGCACTTCAGGCGGAGTGGGCGGAGCCTCGACATTCAACAGCGTCACCGCCAATGGCGGGGGTGGCGGTGGCCGTGCGATGCAAGCTGGCTTGGCAGGGTCATCGGGCGGCGGTGCGGGCGGCGACACGCTGGCCGCAGGGGGCGCGGCGACACAAGGCTTTGCCGGAGCCAGTGGCGCAAGTACCTTGGCTGGTACGGCAGCCGGCGGTGGTGGCGGTGCAGGCGGTCCTGGCGAGAGTGGCTACACCCAAGCCAGTTACAACGCGCTGTATGGCTTGACCAACCAAAACACCATGGGCGGCAATGGCGGTATTGGCGCGATGCAAAACATCACCGGCACTGCCACTTATTACGGCGGTGGTGGTGGCGGTGGCTCGAACAATAACGGTCTCACGCAAGCGGTTGAGCGAGCAGGTCAGGGCGGTTTAGGCGGTGGTGGCCGAGGCGCCAACGGCGATCGCATCAATGGCGTGGCCGGCACAGCCAACACCGGCGGCGGTGGTGGGGGTGGCGATTGGGAAGCCACTTCGGGCGGCGCAGGCGGCTCGGGTGTGGTGATCGTCAGCTACACCGGTGCAGCGCGGGGCACGGGCGGCACGGTGGCGGCCGGTACCGGCACGGCTGTCGGGCAGACCCTGCACACCTTCACCAACACCGGCAGCAGCACACTGGCCCTGAACGCCTTGACCCCGGTGCTCAGTGGCACGATTTCGGGCGCTGGCAATTTGACAGTGGACGCGACCGGCGGCACCGTGGCTCTGACAGGCACCAACACGTACGCCAACACCACGGTCAGCGGCGGCACGCTGAAGCTGGGTAACAACACCAGCACCGGTACCTTGGGTTCGGGCACCGTGAGCAACCAGGGCGCGTTGGTGATTGACCGCTCAAATGCGGTGACGATTTCGAACGCGATCAGCGGCTCGGGCACGCTCACCAAACTGCAGTCCTCTACCGCCACCTTGACAGGTGCCAACACCTACAGCGGCATCACCACCATCAGCGCTGGTCAGTTGCAAATTGGGGCGGGCGGCAGCACCGGCTCGCTGGGCAGTGGTTCGGTGGTGAACAACGCCACCTTGGGCTTCAACCGCTCGGATGACCTGAGTGTGGCCAATGTGATTTCGGGCACAGGTGAGTTGTTGCAATCGGGCAGCAACACGCTCACCCTGACCACCAACAACACTTACAGCGGCACCACGACAATCAGCGCCGGAACCTTGGTGCTGCTAAACGACGCGCCCAACCCGACCAGCAAAACGTTTGCAGGCACCGGGGCGTTGCGCATTGAATCGGCGGGCGCGAGTTTCAGCAGCGCCTTCAGCACCTCGGGCTGGAACTTTGGCAGCACATTGAGCGGCTTGACTTTGGGCAAGGTGGGCAACACCGCCAACATCACCTGGGCCAGTGCCAACAGCGTGGCTGGGCCGGTAACTATCTATGGCGGCGCCGTGGCCATGAACGCAGGCTTGACCACCACCCAAGCCAGCACCGGCAACGTTGGCATCACCACCTCGGGCTTGAGCGGCAACGGGGGAATCACCCTGGCCGATGGACGCACCTTGACGGTCGCTCAATCGGGCAACAGCAGTTACAGCGGTGTGATCAACGGCACTGGTGCGGCGTTGGTCAAAGCGGGTGCGGGCACCTTGACTTTGGTAGGTGCCAACGGCTTCACAGGGGCCACCACGGTGAATGCGGGCGCCCTGAAGAGCGGAGCCGCGGGCGTCTTGCACGACAGCTCGGCGGTCTCGGTGGCCAGCGGTGCCAGCTGGGACTTGAATGGCTTTGCCGAAACCGTGGGATCGATTGCAGGCGGTGGCAGCATCACCTTGGGCACGGCCACCTTGACGGCCGGTGGCAACAACAGCGACACCAGCTTCAGTGGCGTCTTGGCAGGGACAGGTGGCCTCACCAAGACCGGCACGGGCACCTTGACTTTGTCGGGGGCCAACACCTTCACCGGCGCAACCCGCGTGTCGGCCGGCTCGCTCAAGAGCGGCGCAGCGGGCGTGTTGCACGACAGTTCGGCATTGACCATCGACGCCGGAGCCGCTTGGGACTTGGCCGGCAACAACGAGACGGTGGCCTCAATTGCAGGGGCAGGACAGATTCAACTGGGTGCGGCTACCTTGACGGCGGGCGGCAACAACAGCAGCACCACCTTCAGCGGCGTGATTTCGCAGACCGGCGGTTTGACCAAGGTGGGGACCGGCACCTTGACCTTGTCAGCCGCCAACACTTACGAAGGCAGCACCGTGATCAGCGGCGGCACGTTGGCCATCAGCCACGCCTCGGGCTTGGGCAGTGCGGCGGGCGGCACCACGGTGACCAACGGAGCCGCACTTGATTTGGTGGGCGTGGATGTGGTCGGCGAATCGCTGAGTTTGGCGGGCGGTACTTTCAAAGACGCGACCAGCAGTTGGAGTGGGTCGATCTTGTTGTCGGCCAGCAGTTTCATCGAAGTGGGCAGTGGCGACACCTTGACCATCACTGGCGTCATCGCGGACGGTGGCAATGGCTACGGCCTCACCAAGTTGGGCGCGGGCACGGTGGTGCTGTCGGCTGACAACACCTTCTCGGGCGGCAGCACCATCTCTGCCGGCTTGGCCCAGCTGGGGCATGCGCGTGGTTTTGGCACGGGTGCGGTGAGTGTGGCGAGTGGCAGTGCGGTGGATGTGGCCGGCTTCAACGCCGCCAACACCTGGACACTGGCCGGCACTGGCGTGGGCAGCTCAGGGGCTCTGTATAACAGTGCCAACAGCGCGGCCAACTTGTCGGGCGCCATCACCTTGAGCGCCAACACCACCATCAAAAACGTGGGTGATTTGACGTTGTCCAGCATCAATGGTGCTTTTGGCTTGACGCTGAACAACACCGGTCGGGTGACGCTGGGCGGCGCAGTGGGCGGCAGCACCGCATTGTCGAGCTTGAGCGTGAGTGGGGTCGCTACTTTGGCTGCGAACGTCACGACCACAGGCACTCAGACTTACGCGGGCGCGGTGACCTTGAGCGGCGGCGATCGTACGTTGACCGGCTCGACCGTGAACACCCAAAGCACGCTGGCGGGTGGCTCCAACGCCATGACGATCACTGGCGCGGCCGATATTGATGGCGCGTTCACGGGCCTGACTAATTTGAGCGTGTCGGGCACTTCGAACATCGGCGCGAACGTCTCGACATCGGGCACGCAGACTTATGCGGGCGCGGTGACGTTGAGCGGTGGCGATCGTGTCTTGACCGGTTCTACCGTGAACACCCAAAGCACTTTGGCGGGTGGCTCCAACGCGCTGACGATCACTGGGGCTGCGGACATTGATGGGGCCTTCAGTGGCTTGACGACCTTGAGCGTGTCGGGTACTTCCAACATAGGCGCGAACGTCACGACTTCGGGCACACAGACTTACGCGGGTGCCGTTACCTTGAGAGGTGGCGATCGAACTCTGACCGGTTCTGCCGTGAACACCCAAAGCACCTTGGCTGGTGGCTCCAACGCATTGACTATCACCGGCGCGGCTGACATTGATGGCGCGTTCACTGGCTTGACGACCGTGAGCGTGTCGGGCATCTCGAACATTGGCGCGAACGTCACGACTTCGGGCACGCAGACCTACGCCGGTGCGGTGACCTTGAGCGGCGGCGACCGCACTTTGACCGGTTCTTCCGTGAACACCCAAAGCACCTTGGCCGGTGGCAGCAACGCGCTGACGATCACCGGTGCTGCGGACATCGATGGCGCGTTCACTGGTTTGACGTCTTTGAGCGTTTCGGGCACCTCGAACATTGGCGCCAACGTCACGACTTCGGGCACGCAGACCTATGCCGGTACAGTGACCTTGAGCGGTGGCGACCGCACTTTGACGGGCTCCACCATCAACACCCAAAGCACCTTGGCCGG
>JBJOIR010000002.1:0-90685 GCA_046047055.1 Pseudomonadota bacterium
CCACAACGGCCAAGTCTGACGCGTCAGACTTGGCCGTTGTGGTGATGCTGATATTGAGACCACGCAAGGCATCCACCTTGTCGTACTCAATCTCAGGGAAAATGATCTGCTCTTTGACGCCGATGTTGTAGTTGCCACGGCCGTCGAAGGCGCGACCAGAAATACCACGGAAGTCACGCACACGCGGCAATGCCACGGTGACGAAACGATCCAGGAATTCATACATCTGAACGCCACGCAAAGTCACCATGCAACCAATAGGCTGTTGCTCACGGATCTTGAAGCCGGCAATCGCCTTTTTGGCCTTGGTCACCACAGGCTTCTGGCCAGCGATTTTGGTTAAGTCACTCACGGCGTGGTCCATGACTTTCTTGTCAGCCACCGCCTCAGACACACCCATGTTCAAGGTGATCTTGGTGATTCGAGGAACCTGCATGGGCGAGGTGTAGCCAAACTTGGCAGCCAACTCAGCAGCGATTTTCTCGCGGAAAATTTGTTGCAAACGTGCCATGTTTATGCCACCTTGATTTCTTCGCCGCTGGACTTGTAAACGCGAACGCGTTTGCCGTCAGCTTGCAGCTTGATGCCCACGCGATCAGCCTTGCCAGTCGCGACATTGAAAATCGCCACGTTGGATTGGTGAATCGGCATGGCCTTTTCGATGATGCCGCCAGTGGTGCCCTTCATGGGGTTTGGCTTGGCGTGCTTTTTGACGAGGTTCACACCTTCGATCACCAGGTGCGAATCGCTGGCGCGCAGCGAAACCTTGCCGCGCTTGCCTTTGTCACGACCTGTGATGACGATGATTTCGTCGCCTTTGCGAATCTTGTTCATGGCGAGTCCTTACAGTACTTCAGGAGCCAAGGACACGATCTTCATGAACTTCTCGGTACGCAGTTCACGCGTGACCGGGCCGAAGATGCGGGTGCCGATGGGCTCCAACTTGGCATTCAGCAACACAGCGGCGTTGCCATCGAATTTAATGAGGGAGCCATCGCCACGGCGAATGCCTTTGGCAGTACGAACCACCACAGCACTGTAGATCTCGCCTTTTTTGACGCGACCACGAGGAGCGGCTTCTTTGATGCTCACTTTGATGATGTCGCCAACACTTGCATAGCGACGCTTGGACCCGCCGAGCACCTTAATGCACAGCACGGACTTGGCGCCGGTGTTGTCGGCCACATCCAACCGAGATTCTGTCTGGATCATTTCTATATTCCCAACTTGTATTTCTTGTTTGCCGGCAAAACGCCCGCTCACAGAAATCAGTCTTGGACCCGTCATCCACACCGCAAACCACTCGCAGCACTTCAGATTGGGCAGATACTTACACTTTTTGCAAAGCGAAGCCCTCCATTATGTCTGAAAAAATGGGGCGCCGCAACATCTTTTTGAAGAATTTTGAAAGAAAGGCCGTTAAATTTGGCTTTTCTGCCCTGCCAGTGAGCGCCCCATGAGTTTCCCGGTGCCTAAAAAAGCGACAATTCAGCCACTCCAGCCCTCTCCATGAAGGCTTGCCCCCCGTAAATCATCCATCAACATGACTCTTTCGAACCCCAAAATCGGCTTTATTGGTGGCGGCAACATGGCCAGCGCCATCGTGGGCGGCTTGCTCCGCCAAGGCCTGCGCCGCGAACAACTGACAGTGGTAGAGCCCTTCGCAGAGACCGCAAGCAAGTTGAATCAAGAATTTGGCATTGCCGCTTTGCCCGTTGCAGGGCCGGAGTTAGCCCAAGTGGACATGGTGGTTTGGGCGGTGAAACCCCAAATATTCAGCGAGGCCGCCGCACCGGTCATGCCACACACCCGTTCAGCACTGCATTTGTCGGTGGCCGCAGGCATTCGCACCGACAGCATCGCCCGTTGGGTTGGCACCGAGCGGGTGGTGCGCTGCATGCCCAACACCCCGGCCTTGGTGGGCCAAGGCATCACGGGGCTATTTGCTTGCCCTGCGGTTACACCCGACGACCAAGCGCTGGTTGAACAGGTGATGGCCACCACAGGACAGTTGGTCTGGGTCGAGCAAGAGACGCTGTTGGACGCGGTCACGGCGTTGTCTGGTTCAGGTCCGGCTTATGTGTTTTATTTTCTAGAGGCCATGACCGAAGCGGGGGTGGGCATGGGACTGAGTCCGTCTCAGGCCTACAAGCTGGCGGTGGCCACGTTTTCGGGTGCCGCCTCGCTGGCGGCGGCATCGCCCGAGTCCGCCGAAGTGCTGCGTCAGCGTGTCACCTCGAAGGGCGGCACCACTTACGCCGCTATCACAGCCATGGAAGCGGCAGGCATCAAGCCCGCTTTTGTGAAAGCCATGCAAGCCGCACAAAAAAGGGCCGGCGAATTGGGCGACGAATTTGGCAAAGCCTGAGCGGCGCAGGCTGAGGGGCTATGGCTGCGGGGTTTGGGCTATCGGAATGACAAGACCACGCCCACAAACACACTGAACCCCAGCCAATGGTTCAGTCGGAAAGCCTTGAAGCAGCCTTCACGGCTGCGCTGTCGAATCAGAAAGTAGTGCCAAATGACTTGGCCCACGGAAACCGCCCAAGCCAAGCCAAACCACAGGCCTTGCTGGTGGCCCTTGAGCAGCCAAGCCCAGACCAGCAAATAAGCTGCATAAAACCCCATGATGGCCGGCACGTCGCGCTCACCCAAAGTGATGGCCGAGGTTTTCATGCCAATCCGCAGATCGTCATCGCGGTCGACCATGGCGTATTCGGTGTCGTAGGCCAGCACCCAAAACAAATTGCCCAGCAACAAGCCCCAAGCCAGCAGTGGCACCTGCCCTTGCACCGCCGCAAAGGCCATTGGAATACCAAAGCTGAAGGCGACCCCCAACACCGCTTGGGGCATGGAAACCCAACGCTTGGCATAGGGGTAAATCAACGTCACCGCCAGCGCTGCAAATGACCACCGAATGGTGGCCGCATTGGTGGTCAAGACCAAGCCAAAGGCCGCCAAGGCCAGCACTGCCCCCACCGTCAAGGCTTCTCGGGTCCCAATGCGGCCGCTGGTCACGGGGCGGTTGGCGGTCCGTTTGACATGCTTGTCAAAGTCGCGGTCGGCGACATCGTTCACGCAGCACCCCGCGCTGCGCATCAAGACCGTGCCTAAGGTGAAAACCGCGATCAAATGCCAACCGGGAAAACCGCCCGCGGCCACCCACAGAGCGGCCAGCGAAGGCCACAGCAGCAGCAACCAACCGGCCGGTCGATTCCAACGGATCAAATCGAGATAAAGCGCAAGCTTTCCGGTCATGGCAAACGTACGGGACACGCGGTCAGGACAAACGCGTCACCCCCGGCAAGGGGCAGGCGTAAATGGCATTGCGCATGGCGGCAATGGCTTCGTAGCGGGTGAAACTGCGGCGCCAAGCCAACACCACGCGGCGGGTAGGTGGCTTGCCCCCTGAAGGATCAACGATAGGCAAATAGCGCACCGGCGAATCATGGCGCCCACCGTTGCGCTTGTGCACAGGCTTGAGGTCGGGAACCGACAAACGGGGCACCAAGGTCACCCCCATGCCTGCTGCCACCATGTGCTTGATGGTCTCGAGCGAAGAGCCTTCAAAGGTCTTGCGAATGCCATCGGTCTGGCTCGCATAGCGAGCGAACTCGGGGCACACCTCGAGCACATGGTCGCGAAAGCAATGGCCGGTTCCCAGCAACAACATGGTCTCGTTTTTGAGCTGATCCGTCGAGATAGACGCTTCTTTGGCCAAGGGGTGGTTCAGCGGCAAGGCCGCCATGAAGGTCTCGTCGTACAAAGGGGCCACTGCCAAACCCGACTCTGGAAATGGTTCGGCCAAAATCGCGCAGTCGATCTCACCGGTGCGCAACATCTCCAACAGTCGCACGGTGAAGTTTTCTTGCAGCATGAGCGGCATTTGCGGAATGTCGGTGATGATTTGACGCACCAAATCAGGCAACAAATAAGGCCCGATGGTGTAGATCACCCCAAGGCGCAGGGTGCCTGCGAGCGGGTCTTTGCCGCGCTTGGCTATTTCTTTGATCTCGCCTGCCTGCTCCAGCACGCTTTGCGCTTGGCGCACGATTTCTTCGCCCAGCGAAGTCACCGACACCTCACTGGCGCTGCGTTCAAACAACTTGACCTCCAACTCTTCTTCTAGCTTTTTGATGGCCAGCGACAAGGTGGGCTGCGACACAAAACACGCCTCGGCGGCTTTGCCAAAGTGTTTTTCTCGGGCCACGGCCACGATGTATTTGAGTTCAGTCAGAGTCATAGGTCGTATTTGAACATCAGGCTTTCAAGTATTCTGATTTTCCGCCCAGCCAGCGGTGAATGTGCCGCTCGGCCAAATGGGGGTGTTGGTCCAACATGATCGGCGCCCATGTGCGGGCCCAGTCCAACAAATGGCCATCGGTTTCCAGATCGGCAAAGCGCAACAAGGGCGCGCCCGATTGCCGCGCCCCCAAAAATTCTCCCGGCCCGCGAATCTCCAGATCGCGCCGGGCAATCTCAAACCCATCGTGGGTCTCGACCATGGCGCGCAGACGGTCGCGCGCAGTTTCGCTCAGCCGGCCTCCCTCTGGGGTGCCGTACAGCAACACGCATGCCGATGCAGCCGCACCGCGCCCCACGCGACCCCGCAATTGGTGCAATTGGGACAACCCAAATCGTTCAGCATGCTCAATCACCATCAATGAAGCGTTGGGCACATCCACACCGACCTCGATGACGGTGGTGCTGACCAACACGCCCATGTGCCCGGTGGTGAACAAATCCATCACGGCTTTCTTTTCGGCCGTTGGCATGCGCGAATGCAACAGGCCAACCATCACACCGGGTAAGGCCTCGCTCAGATCGGCATGTGTCTGCGTGGCATTGGTCAAATCCAGCGCTTCGCTTTCTTCAATGAGCGGACACACCCAATACACCTGCCGCCCTTGTTGTAACTGAGCGCCAATGCGCTCAACCACCTCATGGCGGCGGTGGTCTGACACCAAGCGCGTCACGATGGGGGTGCGCCCTGGCGGCAACTCGTCAATCACCGAAACATCCAGGTCGGCGTAGTAACTCATGGCCAAGGTTCGGGGAATGGGCGTCGCCGTCATCATCAGCATGTGCGGCTCCATGCCATCGGCTTGCATTTTGCTGCGCAATGCCAGGCGCTGCGCCACGCCAAAGCGGTGCTGCTCGTCAATCACGGCCAGCGCCAAGTTTTTGAACTTGACGTGCTCTTGAATTACCGCGTGCGTGCCCACCACCAACGCGGCTTCGCCCGATTCCACCATGGCCAGCATGGCGGCTCGCTCTTTTTTCTTTTGACTGCCAATCAACCAAGCCACCTTGACCCCCAGCGGCTCTAGCCAACTGACCAACTTGGCGAAGTGTTGTGTGGCCAAAATTTCGGTGGGGGCCATCAGCGCGCATTGCCATCCGGCATCGACCGCCACCATCGCCGCCAAAGCGGCCACCACGGTCTTGCCAGCGCCCACATCACCCTGCAACAAACGGTGCATTGGCACCGGGCGTGCCAAATCTTGCGCGATTTCTTGACCCACCCTTTGCTGCGCATGGGTCAGGCCAAAGGGCAAGGTACGCAGCAGCTGTCCATAAAGGCCATCTGCCTTCAGGCTCAAGGAAGGAGCGCGCAACAAATCACGCTCACGCTTGGCGGTGAGCTGCGACAACTGCTGCGCCAGCAACTCCTCGCACTTCAGACGGACCCATGCAGGGTGGCTGCGATCTTCCAGCGAGGCCAACGACACATCGGGCGTGGGGTGGTGCAAAAACTGCAGTGCATCGCGCAGCGACCAAGCCCCTCGCGGGTCAGGCCACGCCAGGCCGACTGGCAAGGTCTCCTTCAAGTCTGCATGGTTCAAACCCGTGATGACCGCCCGTCGCAAGTAAGGCT
The DNA here is from genome assembly GCA_046047055.1 of Pseudomonadota bacterium. GTDB lineage: Bacteria > Pseudomonadota > Gammaproteobacteria > Burkholderiales > Burkholderiaceae_C > Limnohabitans_A. Next base: position 5,879 of record JBJOIR010000002.1, read on the forward strand.
GGGCCAGCCCTGCCACGGTGGAATAAACAGGGGTCAAGGCTTCGGCCAACACCCCGCCTGCGGCCTTGAAGCTGGGGTGCATCATGGTCAGCCCCATGAACCCGCCTTTCACTTCACCCCGCGCACGAATGCGATTGCCCACTGCCAACGCTTTTTGTTGAGAAGGATAAAAACTGAAAAACCGCATCACGCAGGTGTCGGTGCCATCGTCTACCGTCACCAACAACTGGCGGCGCGGCCGCATCGTGATCTCGCAAGCGGTCACAGTCGCTTCGATTTGGACCACGTCACCTTCTTGGGCATCGCAGAGTGGAACAATGCGGGTTTCGTCCTCGTAGCGCAGTGGCAAATGCAGCGCCAAATCAATGTCGCGCACCAAGCCCAGCTTGAACAGCGCTTTTTGCGGTGCGCTGCGTGTTTTGGCTGAAGGGGCGGTTTTCGGGACGGGCATGCATCAATTGTGCCGTCAGAGCCGCGGCTTGGCACACGCCCCAGCACTTATCCTTCAGGCAAAATCTTGCTTTTCCAAATTGTTCGGGCCTGTCAAGCCCTGCACCGCCATGCTTTCTGTACCTCGCTCTTTCACGCTCAGTGATTTCGACTTTGAGCTTCCCCCCGAACTGATTGCACAGCACCCCGCCGCCGAGCGCAGTCGCTCACGCTTGCTCGATGGATCCCACTCTGTCGCGGTTGATCGGATTTTTCGCGAGCTTCCTCAATTGCTGAATGCCGGTGATTTGTTGGTGTTCAACGACACCAAGGTCATCAAGGCGCGCATTTTTGGCGAGAAGGCCTCGGGCGGAAAACTCGAGTTGCTCATTGAGCGCGTACTGCCCGACCACCAGGTGGTGGCGCACATGAAGGTGAGCAAAAAGCCCTTGATCAGCGGCCAGATGTTCATGGCCGGTGGCGCCCGCAACGGCGGATTTGATGCCGTGCTGTTGGGCCGCTGGCCCGACGAAAATGGCCAACTTTTTCACTTGCAATTGAGTGACGAACCACACGCCCTGATGGAGAAACATGGCGTGGTGCCACTGCCGCCCTACATCGAGCGCCCACCTGGGGCTGGCGAACATGCCGACACCGAAGAAGATGCCAAGCGCTACCAAACGGTGTTTGCCCGCGCCCCAGGCGCCGTCGCAGCGCCCACTGCAGCGCTGCATTTCGACGAGGTCCTGCTGGACGCACTGACGGCGCAAGGCCTACAACGCGCCAGCGTGACACTGCATGTCGGGGCCGGCACCTTTCAACCGGTCAAGACTGAAAACATTTCCGAGCACACCATGCACCGCGAATGGTACGAAGTGCCCGAAGCCACACAACAAGCCATTGCGGCATGCCGTGCGCGCGGCGGCAAAGTGGTGGCTGTGGGCACCACCACAGTGCGCACCCTCGAGTCTTGGGCGCGCTCGGGGCAAGCCAGTGGCGACACTCAAATTTTCATTACGCCGGGGTTTGAGTTCCAAGTGGTGGACCGCCTGATCACCAACTTCCACTTGCCCAAAAGCACCTTGATGATGTTGGTCAGCGCCTTTGCAGGGTACGAGCACATCATGGGTTTGTATCGGCATGCCATTGACAACGCCTACCGGTTTTTCAGCTATGGCGATGCCATGCTGTTGACGCGCTCTCCGTCGCCTTAAGTTCAAACCGACACACGCTGTCGAACCGCCCTCAAACCGCCTGTCTTCTAGCGCACTTGGCGCACATAGCCCTCCTACAATCTTGCACATGCTTCAATTCGAACTGCTCAAAACCGACCCCTCTAGCCACGCGCGCCGAGGCCAACTGACGCTGAACCATGGCGTGGTGCAAACCCCCATCTTCATGCCGGTCGGCACCTACGGCACGGTCAAGGGCGTGATGCCGCGCAGCCTGGAAGAAATGGGCGCGCAAATCATTTTGGGCAACACTTTTCACCTGTGGATGCGTCCCGGCCGGGAGATCATGGAGAGCTTTGGAGGATTGCACCAATTTGAAAAGTGGCACAAGCCCATCCTGACCGACTCGGGCGGTTTTCAGGTGTGGTCTTTGGGGGACATGCGCAAAATCACCGAAGAAGGCGTCACGTTTGCCTCCCCAGTGAATGGCGACAAACTGTTCATGTCGCCCGAGGTCAGCATGCAAATTCAAACCAGCCTGAACTCCGACATCGTGATGCAACTGGACGAATGCACCCCTTATGAAACCAAAGGGCACCTGACCACCGAAGCCGAAGCTCGCAAGTCGATGGAAATGAGCCGCCGCTGGGCCGTGCGCAGCAAAGACGAATTTGCACGGCTCGAAAATCCCAATGCCTTGTTTGGCATTGTGCAAGGTGGCATGTTCGAAAACCTGCGCCAAGAATCTTTAGAAGCTTTGGTTGAGATGGACTTTCCCGGCTACGCCATTGGCGGCGTCAGTGTGGGCGAACCCAAAGAGCAAATGCTGCAAATCATGGCGCACACGCCACACCGGCTGCCCGCGCACAAACCCCGTTACCTGATGGGCGTGGGCACCCCAGAGGACTTGGTGCAGGGCGTGGCCGATGGCGTGGACATGTTTGACTGCGTGATGCCCACCCGCAATGCGCGCAACGGCACGGTGTTTACCCGCTTTGGCGATCTGAAGCTGCGCAACGCCCGCCACAAAACCGACCCACAACCGCTGGACGTCACGTGCACTTGCCATTCTTGCGCCGGAGCCTCGGGGGTGTCATGGGATGCAGGTGGGCGCGACGGATTTAGCCGCGCCTATTTGCACCACCTGGACCGATGCGGCGAAATGTTGGGCCCGATGCTGACCACCATTCACAACCTGCACTATTACCTGAACCTGATGCGCGAAGTGCGCGCGTCGCTCGAAGCCGGTCAGTTTGCTGAGTTCAGGGTGCAGTTCAAAAGCCAACGCGCACGCGGCGTCTGATCAATCGGTGGTGAACACCGTCAACACGCCGGTGTAGCCGTACAGCTGGTTGTGGGCCACTTCACCAGCGGCAAAAAACCCAACCAAGGGCACATCACCCAGCGCATGTCGAATGATTTGCATCTCGGCGCTGGGGCCGCCAAAGTGAGGGCCGCCACGCCCCGTGCAGCTGATGTACACCGCCCCGGCGATGCGTTTACCTGGTGGCGGCAAGTTGGCCACCGGGTCGTCGCTCCAGGCGTTGATGGCCTCGATGGACAACATCTCGGGCTCTAACTCTTCGCGAATCTCCGCACACACGCGAATCAAATCAGCGCGAGCTGCCTGCTTGTCGCGCCGGCAAAACGAGAGGCGCATGCCAGGCTCCAAGTTTTCGGCCACTGCGACACCTTGTCGCATGGGATCGAGGCCAACGATGTGACGCACACGCACATCGCTGCCCAAATGGCCCGTGCGCCCCACTCCGCTTTGGCCCACCGAACTCAAGCCCACCAAGGTGGCGCGAACCACCGGAATGGCCGCTTTGGGATCGGCCAAAGAAATGTGCAAATCGTCCAACAGCACATCCAAAGCCGGCTCGCCATCGAGCTTGAGCACCACATGCCGGTCCGCTTCGGTGATTTCGCGCTCCTTGGCCACGGGTTGGCAGCCTTGCGTCACGCGGGACAACAAGCCCACTTCTGGCGAAAAAGCCACCCCGCTCAAGCCCCCCTCCAAGACGCCCCCATCGGCCAAGCTTTGTCCGGCCTTGACCGCGAACTGGGGGTTTTGTGTGCGGCTTGCCGCCAAGCCCCCAAACAAATAACCCTGTGCGGTTCGACCCGCCATCTCTTGGATGAGTTCGGTCAGCTCGGGGGTTGCAGGGTCGGCGTGCACCAAGGCAACATCGGCGAAACCTTGTGCCGGAAAGGGCGACAGCCCAGAAAACACGCGGTATTGCTCGCTCGGCACATCGCACAGCATGAGTGCCATGGCCGGCTCGTCAAAGTATTCGGCATTGTTGACGGCGACCCCAATGCCCACAGTGCCGGCCCAATCGGTGACCGCGGGCAACTCTTGGCGCAAATGGTCCAGGATGGCCTGCGCCTGCGCGGCGTAATGGTCGGTGATGTACAGCAGCGCCAATCTGGGCTCACTGGCGTAATCGGGCAAGCCCATTTGTGCACGCACTTGCGCCAGCACCAAACCTGCAGCCATGCGCCACTGAGGATGCGTGGCATGGCCGTAGGGAAAAAGCTTCATTTGGAGGCGCGTTTCTGGGCGGCCAAGCGGGTCGAGCGTGCGGCTGTTTTGACCGCAGATTTGGCTTTAGATGGGGCCGCAGACTGGGTTGCTGGTTTGGCTGACTTCACTGCTTTCTTGGCAGCGGACTGACCCGCTGCAGCGCCCGACGATCTGGGGCTGGCTTTGATTTTGGTTTTGCCCGTAGTCTTGGATTTAGGGGCCGCAGCGCCCGGATTCACGTCACTCTTGGCGGCCATGCCGGCCTTCATGGCTTCGCCTGCCACATCCTTCAAGGCCGCAGCGGCGATGCCCTGAAACTGTTGCGTCAGTGCGCCCCACCACTGCATCGGGTCAACTGCTGGCTTGTCGCTCGCCGCCTTGGGCTGGACATCCGACTCGGCTGGCTCTTCGGCCATGGCCTCACCCCGCTGCGCATCCACTGGCGCGGCTTCTGGCTCAGCCAGGGGCTCTGTCTGGGGCGTGGTATTGAGTTTGGGTTTGGGACTGAAGATCGATGTGCGCGATTTTTCTTCTGGTGCCGCTGCAGTTGGGGGCTCAGTTGCAGGCGGTTTGGCCGTGAAGGCCTTGGCCAAATCGGCCATGTTCACGTTCATGCTTTGCAACGTGGACAAAGTCATCTTCTGCACTTCCATCGCTTGTATGGAGGCTTTGAGCGCCGTGGCATTTTGGTCCAGCCAAAACTGAACCGCCTTCAGCTCCTGTATTCTCTTGTCTAATTCTTCAACACTCAGCGTTGGGGCCACCCAACTGGCCATGCCGGGGACCGCGCCCGACACGGGAGACGCCTGCGCCGCAGTCTTGGACAAGTTTTGCAAGAAGTCAAAGCCTGGGACAAATTGGCCAAAACCAAAGGCAGAAGACTCACTCATGGCCACTCCTAGTAATTACTTGTCAAAGCTTACCTGAACTCGAATTAGTAACCCAGCCTCGCCAAAAGCATTAGCAATCGCAAAAAATGAGAAAATCATAGGTTGCCGATTGTGGCCATCCCAGATTTCTTACGTTCCAGGCTTCATTTGTTAATCACAAAGTTTTTAAAAAAAGATCTCGCCATTGATCTCGGCACCTCGAACACGCTGATTTGGATCAAGGGGCAAGGGGTCGTGGTCAACGAGCCTTCCGTGCTGGCAGTGCGTTCCTCTAGCAAAGACGGCCAGACCGTGATTGCCGTGGGGCACGAGGCCAAGTCCATGCTCGGCAGAGAGCCGCAAAACATTGTGGTCGCCCGCCCCATCAAAAAAGGCGTGATTGGCGACTTCACCATGACCGCTCAAATGGTCAAATCCCTGATCGACACGGCGTTGCCCAAGGGCATGTTCAAGCCGCAGCCCCGCATCATCATCAGTGTGCCTGGCGACTCCACCCAAGTTGAGCGCCGCGCCATCCGCGAAGCTGCTCTGTCCTCAGGCTCAACCGAGGTTTACCTGATTGAAGAACCCATTGCCGCCGCGTTGGGCGCTGGGCTTCCCATTGCTGACGCCAGGGGTTCGATGGTACTCAACATGGGCGGGGGCACAACCGAGTTGGCGGTCATTTCTCTGGGTGGCGTGGTCTACAAAGCCGGCCTTCGAATGGGCGGTGACGATTTTGAAGAAAGCATCATCAACCACATTCGCCGTCAGCACGGCCTCTTGGTTGGCGAGCGAAGCGCCGAACGGCTCAAAATTGAAGCGGGTAATGCGTTGCCCAATGAGACGCCTTTTTCCATCGAAGTGAGTGGACAAAAGTTCCCCGAGGGCGTGCCGCGCAGTGTGACCTTGTCGTCCACCGAGATTTACGAGGCCCTGTTGGAGCCCTTGGCGCAAGTTTCTGAGATGCTCAAGTTGGCACTCGAGCAAACCCCGGCAGAATTGGCGGCAGACTTGGCTCACACTGGGATTGTCATGACCGGTGGCGGCGCCTTGTTGAAGAACATGGACAAGTTGTTGATGGCTCAAACTGGCTTGCCTATTCGCATCGCCGATGAGCCGCTGAACTGTGTCGTCAAAGGTTGCAGCATCGTTTTGGAAAACATGTCCAAATACCAGTCCATTTTGGCGGAAGAGGAATGATGAAAACGCCTCGCAGTTTCAGTTGGATTGCCCTGTGCCTAACGTGGGCTTGGGCGGGCCATGTGCTGGCCAACTCGCCGCCCAGCATGGCCGAAGTTGAAGCGGCTTTGCGCACCAACAACACCGAGCAACTGAACGACCTTTTGAAGCGCCTCTCGCAGGCCAAAGGCGATGTGTTTGAGTTGAACTTTCACAAAGGTCTGATTCAACTCAAGCGCGAGCAGTACGACCCGGCGATCGCCCATTTTTCTGTTATCCCGTCTTCTTCGCCCTACTATTTGGCTGCGCGCAACAACATCGCCACCATTTATGCGGCACAGGGCAAACTCAACGACGCCAAGGCCACGCTGGAGCAAGCCCTCAAGTCGAACCAGCCCTTGGAGTTGATGTACAACAACCTCAACAACCTCAAGACCCACCTCGCGTCTAAAAACTACGCGTCGGCATTGCAGTTGTTGGACCCGGCCAAAAACAACAAACTGTCCTTGGTGGTGTCCACCAATGGCTTAGTGCAATACTCGCCCAAAGTGGTCGCGGCTGCACCTGGCCCTAACGCCGCACCAAGCACAGCGCCGACTGTCTCACCTAGCGCCGCGCCAGTGGCAACAGCCCCAAGCACGACCAGCGCGACAACGGCCGAGGGTTCAGCCAAGGCAACTGAGCCGGCGCCAGCGAAGACCACCGTGGCCGCAGCCAGCTCTAAAGAACGCGCCAGCGAGAGCAAGCCCACCGCCCCACCAGAGAAGGCTTCAGCGGCCAGCGCAGAAGAAGCTGAGTTGACCCAAGCCGCCACCCAAGCCTTGCAGTTGTGGGCTCAAGCTTGGGAGAAGAAGGACATGGATCGGTATGTGAAATCGTATGTGCCCGGCTTCACCCCCTCCGACGGCAAGTCACACGCTGAATGGATCAAAGACCGCCAAGACCGGATTTTGTCCAAGGGCCAAATCAAGATTCAAATCTCGCAGGTCGATGCCAAGCTGGTGAACAAAAACACCATCAAGCTGCGTTACCGGCAAAACTACCAATCCGACAAGCTCAAGGTCTCCAGCGTCAAGCTCATCGAGATGAAGTTGCAAGACCAACGCTGGCTGATCACCAGTGAGCGTTCGGCAGGAGGCGCTCAGAAGTGAGAGCGCTTTTCATTGATACCAAAGATGCCAAAGCCAAACCGTGGCGCAAGTGGCTGCTGGCGGGTGGCCTGGTGGTCTCGGCCGTGCTCTTGAGCGTGAGTGATCTGGCTTGGGTGAACCAAGCGCAATCCGGCTTGCAACAATGGGTGGAGCGAATCAATCAAGACCCCGCCCCCACCGTCGTGGTGGAGTCAGTGCAGCCTCAGGTCGCGATCGCCACTTCACCAGAACCCGCCGCTTCTGAAGCCATCCACAACACCCCGCCTGTAGCACCACAACCCAGTGAAGAAGAGCAGCGACAAGAGCAGATCGCGGCTTTGGTGACTCAATGGGCAGCCAGTTGGAGCGCCAAAGACCTGGACAGCTATTTCTACGCGTATGCCGATCAATTTCAGCCCGAAGGCAAGAAAAGCCACACCGAGTGGGTGAAGGAGCGCAAGCAACGCATCGCCTCCAAATCAAAGATTGCCGTACAAGTCAACCAACTGGTGATCGAGCCGTTGGACGCCAACCAAATGCGCGCCAACTTCAATCAAATTTATGAGGCCGATGGCCTGCAGAGCAGTACACTCAAAACACTTCATTTGAGTCGTCAAGAAGGCGTCTGGAAAATCACCCGCGAATTCACGCCATGAAGCTTGCAGCCCTGAACACCACCGCAATTCCTGTCCGCTGGCGCTATTGGGCCACAGCGGTTTTGGTGCTGTGTCTGCTGCTGCCCCTTTGGTACAACACCTCTCACAGCAGTACAGGCAAGGCCCTGAACGGGTCCGTCGAAAAGCTGGTCTTCGACATTGAATTGGCCCAAGAAGAAACCCTCCAGCAGGGTACACAGCCTGAAGACTATTTGCGCCAAATTGAATCTTTGGTGGAAGCTGCGCGCTATGCCGAAGCGGCCAAATTCGCCGAAATCTTGGTCAACGACTACCCCACATTTCAGTTGGGCTCTTTGCTTTACGCCGAGTTGTTGAACCTGGCCAGCGATGCCCCCAAGGCCAACCCGTTGCGTCAAATAGCGGACCAAGACAAGCAAACTGTGGTGGCGGGCCTGGACAAAGAACTGCGCAACCGATTGAGCGCCTTGAGGACCCCTTACCCTGCCAACAGCATTCCCAAAGGGTTTGGCTTTTTGGCGGCCTCAACCGAATATTTTGCGGTTGTCGATGCCTCGACCTCGCGCATGTATGTGTTCAAAAATACCGCCACCCCGGAGCAGCCCGCTCAGTTGAACCTGGTGCATGATTTTTATGTCTCGGTGGGCCAAAAAGGTATTTTCAAAAAAGAAGAGGGCGATGGACGCACCCCCGTTGGCGTTTATTTCACCCAGAAAAAGCTCGACGAAAAACGCTTGCCCGACCTGTATGGCGCAGGCGCCATCACACTGAACTATCCCAACTTGTATGACCGGCACCAAGGGCGCACGGGTTCAGGCATTTGGGTGCATGGCGCGCCTTCTGCCCAATACTCCAGATTGCCCGAGGCGTCTGACGGGTGCTTGGTGCTGTCCAACGACACCATGAAAGCCTTGTTGGATTTAGACCAAACCAAGGGCATTCCGATTTTCATTCAGGCCAAGATTGACTGGGTACCCGCAAACCAGACCTTCCAGTTGCCGGCTCCGCTGCGTCAACTCGTGTCTGAAAAGTACCTGACCGCCCGCTCTGGTCGAGAGGCTGCTTCGCCCAGCCCAGAGAATTTGATGAACGACCGGATTTTGCATTTGCTGTCTTGGCGCGACCAAGACCGTACGGTGGTCTTGCTCGACTTCAAGACCACTCAGGAAAAGGTCATGCGCACCTATTGGGAAGAGTCGCAAGGCACTTGGAAACAAGTGGGCGAGTCACCCGTCTGACGAAGCCCCTGGGTCTTTGGCCTGAGGGCCAGAGCCGAAGACCTGAGGGCCAAAGCCGAAGACCTGAGGGTCAAGGCCCGGGACCTGAAGTCCTGGTCATCAACCGTCGACAAACACCCGCGCCTTGCGTGGCGTCAGCACCAACACCTCACCTTCGGCAAACGCTTCTTGACGGAACTGTGACGCTGACAACTGCGCCTCAATGACCGCGTCTTTGCCAAACAAGCCCGCCTCCACAGGCTCCAACTCCAAGCGGGCCACGGGACCCACCACAATGGCACGCGTCAGCTTGGCAACGATGCCCGTGTGGGGCGTACCGACTTTGTAGCGCGCCACATCCAAATCGTGTGGACGCACGTAGGCAAAGGCTTTGGCGTCTTGCACCTGCCCGTGTTCAGGACTGTCCAAGCGAATGGCATGTTGGTCAGCGCCAATCAGCATTTCGCCCTCGTGCGCACGGCCATGGAACAAATTCACATCACCCAAAAAGCCATACACAAACGGGCTGGCCGGGTGGTCCCACACCTCTTGCGGCGAGCCAATCTGCTCGATGTTGCCTTTGTTCATGAGCACCACACGGTCAGCCACTTCGAGTGCTTCTTCTTGGTCGTGGGTCACAAAAATACTGGTCACATGCAACTCATCGTGCAGTCGGCGCAGCCAGCGGCGCAACTCTTTGCGCACCTTGGCATCCAAGGCGCCAAAGGGTTCGTCCAGCAGCAAGACTTTGGGCTCAACCGCCAAGGCGCGGGCCAAGGCAATGCGTTGGCGTTGCCCCCCTGACAACTGAGATGGGTAGCGGTCGGCCAACCAATCGAGTTGCACCAAGCTGAGCAATTCGTGCACCTTGCGCTTGATCTCAGCCTCGTTGGGGCGCTCATTGCGGGGTTTCACACGCAAGCCAAAGGCCACGTTTTCGAACACGGTCATGTGCCGAAACAAGGCGTAATGTTGGAACACAAAACCCACTTGGCGTTCGCGCACATGCACATGGGTGGTGTCGGCGCCACTGAAGCCAATGGTGCCGCTGTCTGCGGTTTCCAGCCCGGCAATGATGCGCAGCAACGTGGTTTTGCCGCAGCCCGATGGACCCAACAGGGCCACCAGTTCGCCCGACTCGATGTCTAGGCTGACATTGTTCAGCGCGGTGAAGTCGCCAAATTGTTTGTGGACATTGCGAATTTCGATGCTCATGGTTCAAATGCTTTCCAACAGATTCAGACGGCCACTTCAGGGCTTGTGGCCAAAGGACGCTCGGGTGGCGTGTTCGCGGCGGCTTTGAGTTCTTGCTCGTGGCGCCACTCGATCACCGACTTGATGACCAAGGTCACCAGCGCCAGCAGCGCCAACAACGAGGCCACCGCGAATGCGGCCACAGACTGGTATTCGTTGTACAAAATTTCGACATGCAAAGGCATGGTGTTGGTCTGCCCGCGAATGTGGCCCGAGACCACCGACACCGCACCAAATTCACCCATGGCGCGCGCGTTACACAAAATGACGCCGTACAACAAACCCCATTTGATGTTGGGCAACGTCACATACCAAAAGGTTTGCCAACCCGTGGCGCCCAACACAATTGCGGCTTGCTCTTCGTCGTTGCCTTGCGCCTGCATGAGTGGAATCAACTCGCGGGCGATGAATGGAAACGTCACAAACACCGTCGCCAACACGATGCCGGGAACCGCAAACACGATCTTGATGTCGTGGGCTTGCAGCCAAGGACCAATCCAGCCTTGTGCGCCAAACATGAGCACATAAATCAAGCCGGCCACCACCGGAGAAACCGAGAAGGGCAAATCGACCAATGTGGTCAAAAATGCTTTGCCTTTGAACTCGTATTTCGCGATGGCCCACGCCGCAGACACGCCAAACACCAAGTTCAGCGGTACAGCAATCGCCGCCGTGATCAAGGTGAGACGAATCGCCGACCAAGCATCGGGCTCTTTCAGCGCCTCCAGGTAAGCATCGAGCCCTTTGCGCAGGGCTTCGGTGAACACCGCTGCCAGCGGCAGCACCAAAAATAAGAACATGAAGGTCAATGCCACGCCAATCAGCGTGTAGCGCACCCATGTGGGCTCGGTGGTGCCCGATTGGGCACGGCGAGCAGAAGGCTTCAAGCTGTCGGCGCTCATGCGGGTGCTCCTGAATGGCGGCGTTGCCAGGCTTGCAAGGCGTTGATGATGAGCAACAAGATGAACGAGAACACCAACATCACCAACGCCACCGCAGTGGCGCCGGCGTAGTCGTATTGCTCGAGCTTGCCGATGATGATCAAAGGCGTGATTTCAGAAATCATGGGCATGTTGCCGGCAATGAAAATGACCGAGCCATATTCGCCAATGGCACGCGCAAAGGCCATCGCAAAACCGGTCAGCAATGCCGGTGCAATGGAGGGAAAAATCACCTTGATGAACGTTTGCCAACGCGTAGCGCCCAAGCAGGTGGCCGCCTCTTCGAGTTCTTTTTCTGCGTCTTCCAGCACCGGTTGCACCGTCCGCACCACAAAGGGCAAGCCGATGAAGATGAGCGCAATCACCACGCCATTGGGGTTGAACGCCAGCTGAATGCCCAAGGGCTCCAGGTATTGACCGACCCAGCCATTGCCGGCCAGCAAGGCGGTCAATGAAATACCCGCCACCGCTGTGGGCAAAGCAAACGGCAAGTCGACCAGGGCATCGACCACTTTTTTGCCAAAGAAGTTATAGCGCACCAAAACCCAAGCCACCAACAAGCCAAACACCACATTGACCAACGCAGCGATCAACGCAGCCCCAAAGGTGAGTCGGTACGACGCCAAGACGCGCGGGCCCGTCACGGCGCTCCAAAATTGATCCCACGTCAGTGTGAAGGTCTTGAAGAACAGCGCCGACAACGGAATCAGCACGATCAGGCTCAAATAAAAAATGGTGAATCCCAGGGTCAGGTTGAACCCGGGCAACACTCTGGCTGGCGCCCGCCGAGGGGCAGGCGCCGCAATGGGCAATGCGGTCATGAGGAGAGGGCTTATTTGACGGTGTAGATCTTGTCGAACTGACCACCATCGTTGAAGTGCACTTTTTGAGCGTCAGCGAACGAGCCAAAAACTTCGTTCACTGTGAACAGCTGCAAAGGCTTGAAGGTTTTGCTGTATTTTTTGAGCACGGCTTGTGAGCGTGGGCGCAAGGCATGCTTGGCAGCAATCTCTTGGGCTTCGTCTGAATAGAGGTAATCCAGATAAGCCTTGGCCAAAGCGCCCGTGCCTTTCTTGGCCACGGTACGCTCGACCACGGCGACAGGGTTCTCGGCCACGATGCTGATCGAGGGATGCACGGCATCGACTTTGCCAGCACCAAACTCGTTGTCGACCGAGACCACTTCGGATTCGAAAGTCACCAACACATCGCCAATGTTGCGCTGCAAGAAGATGGTGGTCGCGTCACGCCCGCCTTTGGCCAGCACCGGTACGTTCTTGTAGAGCTTGCTGACAAATTCGGCAGCCTCGGCGTCCGAGCCGCCCTTCTTCTTCACATAGCCCCAAGCGGCCAAATAAGCCATGCGGCCGTTGCCACCGGTTTTGGGGTTGACCACGATCACCGTGACCCCGGGCTTGACCAGATCGTCCCAATCTTTGATGCCCTTGGGGTTGCCATTGCGCGTCAAAAACAGCATGGTCGAGGTGGTGGGCGATGCGCTGTGCGGGAAGCGCTTGTTCCAGTCCTTGGCCACCACGCCGGTGCTGGCCAAAAAGTCCACATCGGTGGTGGTGTTCATGGTCACCACATCGGCATCTAGGCCGTCGTTGACGGCACGCGCCTGCGCACTGGATCCGCCGTGGGCTTGGTCGATCTTGACGTCCTTGCCGGTGGTTTTTTTGTAGTGGGCAACGAAAGCGGCGTTGTAGTCTTTGTAAAACTCACGGGCAACGTCATACGAGGCGTTGAGCAGGTTCTGGGCATTTGCCGACAAACTGGCCAAAACCCATGTGGCGGCCAATGCGATTTGAGTGATTTTTTTCATGGTGTTTCAGTAGTGAATGGGGCAGCGATCGGTCAAGGGTTGGACCGATGGCGTGAGCCGGGATTTTGATGATCTCTCGACAAAACTCAAACTATTGTTTTGTGCTTTGCTTATATGCAATTCGCTCTTTAGGAGCCAAGCCCGGTTATTTCTTGGTGTAAATCTGATCAAAGCTGGCACCGTCCGCAAAGTGGGACTTGTCGGCTTTTTCCCAGCCCCCAAAGGCCTGGTCGATGGTGAACAGGTTCAACTTGGGAAACTGCTTGGCGTATTTGGCTTGGGCCTTGGGGGAGATCGGGCGGTAGAAGTTCTTGCCCGCAATGTCCTGGCCTTCATCGGTGTACAGGTATTCCAGATAGGCCTGCGCCACTGCGCGGGTGCCTTTCTTGTCCACGTTTTTATCGACCACGGTCACAGCGGGCTCGGCCAAGATGCTGACGGAGGGATACACCACGTCCACCTTGTTGCCAAATTCCTTTTCCAAGAGGTTCGCTTCGTTTTCCCAGCTGATGAACACATCACCTTGGTTGCGCTGGGCAAAGGTGATGGACGAGCCGCGGGCCCCGGTGTCGAGCACCGGCACGTTTTTGTAGAGCGCGGCCACAAAGTCTTTGGCCTTGTCGTCGCTGCCCAATTTACGTTTGGCAAATTCCCAAGCAGCCAAATAGTTCCAGCGCGCACCGCCCGATGTTTTGGGGTTGGGCGTGATCACGCTGATGCCGGGCTTGACCAAGTCGTCCCAGTCTTTGATGCCTTTGGGGTTGCCCGCGCGCACCACCAGCACGATGGTCGAGGTGTAGGGCGCGCTGTTGTGCGGCAAACGCTTTTGCCAGTCTTTAGGAATCAGGTTGCCGTTTTTGTGCAAGGCGTCGGTGTCACCGGCCAGCGCCAGCGTGGCCACATCGGCGTCCAGACCGTCGATGATGGAACGGGCCTGTTTGCCCGAGCCACCATGCGACTGCTTGAAGCTCACGTCTTGGCCGGTTTTGGCCTTCCAGTGCTTGGCAAAGGCTTGGTTGAACTCGGCGTACAGCTCGCGGGTCGGGTCGTACGACACATTCAGCAAGCTCAGCGGGGCTTGCGCTTGGGCCACCCCAGAGACGGCGGTCAAAGCCAAGAGCGCAGTCAGGTGGAGCAATTGGCGTTTGGTTTTCATCAGGTTCACTCCCTCAAGTCACATCAAAATTGAATGGATGCGATTCTGGAAGTGAATCGTTAAAACTAAAAATACTGTTTTTCTATTTCTTAATGAACAATTGATCTATAAAGAAGGAATTCCCTCAGGAAATCAAAGCCGTCCCTCCAGAAACCCCGAAAAAAGAAGGAGCGGCAGCAACTCAAGGCTTGTGGTGAGCCCCGGACGCGGGCTGGTTGCCATGAGCACCGTGCGGACCATGTGCACCCTGAGCTCCATGCGCTCCAGCCCCGTCAACCCGCAACATGCCTTCGAACGAAGCGAATTTTTTCAAGGTGGCCGCGGGCAATCGGCTTTCAGCTGCCACCAACTTCTTCACCAGCGCGGCCGCCATGTCGGCCGTCATGCCGGTGTGAATTAAGGCTTGGGCCTCACGCAAGCCGTCGCCCGCACAGACCACGATCACCCATTGGCCATGGCGCTTTTGCAAAAGCGCACGACCGCCGCGCGCGTCCTGCAGCCAACCGGCCAAGGCCCAGTCAGCCTCCACCACCACAGGGGCCACTTTGAGCGGAGATTGGGGTTGGTCAAACTGCTTTTTCATGACCTGCACAACATCCTTCGCGTCTTGGGCAGAATTGGTGGCAACAGTTTTGTGGTCGTTGACGGCATGCACGGGGCCGGCAACGGCGAGCAAGCTGAAAAGGACCAAGGTAAAGGCAGTGATCTGATATTTGGTGTTCATGATGAGATCTTTTGGGTTGATGGAATAAAGCAATTGATTGAACGTATCACCCGAATTCTTGGGGTGGACATGGGGTGTCTTTCGGCAAGCGGCTCAAGCCGGGGGCATCACCTACACCATGCAAGACTCTTTGAACGATGCCTGTGATGCAGCAGGACTCGAGCATCATTTGGTGCTGCTCAGTGGCCGCTAAAGCGCAGACACTCACAAATATCAAATACCAAGACAATACCAAATGGCTCATTCTTTGAATATCAAGATAAGACAGTCTCATTGTTAATTTAACGTTTGGTTGCCCATGGGTCTGAGTGCTTGGGATTTTTTACAAACCCACTGTCAGTTAAAGCATTTAAGAAAGCCACCAAGTCCTGAACCTCTTGGTCAGTAACCTCAAAACCTGAAATCAATGAACTGCGCAAAGGGCTCGGACCTGCTTGTGTGCCTCCAGCTCTTCCAGCATGAGCGTAGTGGCTGCGAATGACTTGCTCCAAATTTCCAATAGAGCCGTCGTGCATGTAAGGTGCTGTGAGTGCAATGTTGCGCAAACTGGGGGTGCGAAACTTACCCACATCATCAGCATCCCCTGTCAACTCAAAGATGCCCGTGTTGTTTTCAGGGTAGGCGCCGCGTCCATCCAAGTTATACAACCCTGTGTTGTGAAAACCACGCTCAGCCAAAGGTAACTTGCTGTGGCGAATGTTGTCCGTGAACGTGAAGCTGCCGTGGCAGTGGTAACACTCCATTTTTTCGCCAAAGAAGAGGCTTTCTCCTCGCTTGGCTTCAACAGAAATAGCGTTTTTCTGTCCGCCATATTGATACCGGTCATATGGACTGTCAAAAGACACCAGGCTACGTTGAAAACTGGCCAGAGCTTTGGTCAACGTGCTAAGCGAGTACAAGGCTTCAACACCTTGTGCCGACTCAGCCGGGAAGGCCTTGGCAAACAAGTTGCGATAGCGCTCATCGGACTGCAATCGTGCGAACAATAATTTTTCTTTTCCAGCCATCCCCATTTCTACTGGGTGTTCCCCAAAAAGCGGAACCAAGGCCTGTATTTCCAAAGCCGTCAAATTCGGATTAGCCCAAGTCAATACGGGCAAAAAAGCCACGTTTGCCAACGCCATGGCGCTACGTTGTCCGGGTTCTCCGGTCACCCCCTCGGAAACAGCCAAACCATCAGTGAACGCTTTGTCTTGTTGGTGGCAAGTCGCGCACGACATACTCTGGTCGGCAGACAAGCGCTGGTCATAAAACAGATGGCGCCCAAGTTCAACTTTAGCGATGCTCATGGGGTTGTCGGCAGGCACGACTGGGCGCGGCACCCAAGCCGGCAAATCCCAAGGATAGTCGTCGATTGAGCTACCCGAAAGCAACACCCAACCCGCAAAGGCCATCAAGCCAACACCGAAAGATTTACGCAGGTGAGGTGCTAACATTTTCTCGCTCTAGTGATTGTCAGCGCTTCGATAAAAAACGCTGCGCTCCTGTTGCGGGTACACCGTCATACAGCAAACCTAAAGCTTGCATCACAGGCGGACAATCGCCATCTTTAGCAAAGCTCATGCAACCCGGCGATGTGCCTTTAGCATTCACATCCACGTTGGCTTGCGCCAAAACGGCACCCATGTCTGCGATCACTGCGTTGTTACGCAGGTCAAAACCATCAAAACGTACCGTTATGCGGTTGGGGTTTTGGCACGCACTGGGAGCTTGGGTTTTGCTGTCCCCAGCGCACTGAGTGCTGCCCAAGTGAACGGAGTACCGTGTCACTGGACCCATCGCATTGGCCGCCGCGGGCTTGCCATCGCTGATGCCACTACTTGCCGTATCAAACTTGATGAACTTGTAACCGCCCTGCCAGTTCCAGAACATTGCGGTGGAATTCAATGGGGATGGTGCCTGTGTGGGGTCTTGGTGATTTTGTGCAAACGGAACCCCAATCGTCAGTTCCACGCCGGTGTATTCACCCCCAGGCACTTGTCCACGCACACTGGTATTTGTGGCCGCTGTACCGTTTCGGCACGGGCCTGTGCCGTTTTCAAAATCAATCAACGCGACCGATTGTTGCTGCCAAATACCATCTTGCGTCAATTGCACAGGAACGGCGCTGCCGTCTTTGCGCACCAATTTGACGTCGCTTACATACATTCGAAAGTCACTCGGCGTGATGGTCGAACGGGTGGCGCCCACATCTGTGTAGCTTTGTCCACAGGCAAAAGGTTGGCCGTTGATTTGCGCGACAAATTTCAACTCAACAGGCTGCGCGGTTTGTTGGCTAGGTAAGCTTCCACAGGCCGTCAGACTCAAGGAAATGGCCGCAATACTCCACATTTTTTTCATCATTTTCTCCGTTCAGTTATCAATGTTTGTGTTCAGTCGAGCCTGCGCGCGGTGTTTGCACCCAGACATTGACGCGCTTGGTACCTGCTTTTTCAAAAGTCAGCTCCACATCAAATCGGTCGCCGTCTTTGAGAGGCTTGACCAATTCCAGCAACATCAGATGGTGATGGCCCGCACCACCG
This sequence comes from Pseudomonadota bacterium, assembly GCA_046047055.1. GTDB lineage: Bacteria > Pseudomonadota > Gammaproteobacteria > Burkholderiales > Burkholderiaceae_C > Limnohabitans_A. Next base: position 23,462 of record JBJOIR010000002.1, read on the forward strand.
TGCCGAAGTGATACTTCAGATCGAGCGGGCAATTCCAATGCAGGAACTTGTCGCATACGCATGACATTACCGTCTAAATGCATTTGGTGAATTTCGACACGCCTTGCCACCTCCGTACGCGCAAACAGCAAGCGATCAGGCGTTTTGCCCGTGTTTCGAATGGCTTTGAAATAAACAGCGCCAGTGTTAACTCCCGCCAAACTGGGCGTGGAATAGGGGTGATCCACCACCACATCACCTTTTCGGAAGTCATGAGCATGTGCAATGCCAGCACCCAGAACTAAAGCCACGAAGCTCATGCGCAAAACGCAAGATAAATAACCAAGCCCAAAACCGGTTTGGCGTGCATGTTGGAAAATCTTATGGATGAATGAGTTCATCTGGATCTTTCACGCAGCCATGGCGAAGGGTGGCTCGATGACCCACACACTGGGCGCAACCGTGCGAGGCTGTCTGCGCTCTGGCAACAGGGTGTTGAGCTCTCGGCACACAGTTTCAAAAGTAGAGTCCACCACCCGGGCCATTTCTTTGAGCGTAGGCAACTCTTTGCGCTGTACAGGCAACACCCGGCCATCGGCCTGCTTGCCCAGCAACGTCAACAAATAGGCCAGGCGCTGCGCGATGGGCCCCGTGCGCAAGCGGTGCATGTCGCAGGTCTGGCGTTGTTGCTGCAAAAATCCCTGTGTCATGGTGGTGAAACGGTCCAGGTCTTGACTCACCACATGGGGTATAGCTTGGGCCTTGACCAGAGCAACAGCCGTAAAGGCATAGGGCTCAGCGCAAAGAGACTCCACGCCAATCAAGTCTCCGGCCTGCGCCAGCTGCACCAAAATTTGGCCGTCTTGGCCTTGACGCTCCAGTTTGAAGACCCCTTGGGTCACACGCCAAACGGGACCAACACCACCTGCGGTCAACAAACATTGGCCTCGACTCACATCGATGGTTTCACCCACCGGAATTTGTTTCAAATAATTCACACGCTGCTCCTGACTGACTTGGCCAGAACTGCCGCATAGAGAGAGGCATCTGGCAGAAAGCAGGTCGGCAAAGTCCGGCCTGCCACGACTGAGATCAGACGTGGGCAGGGGGTGCGCGGGAGCGCACCGTCCAGTGCAAAACAGATGAGGAAGCGCGATCCGTCAACGCCACCAAAAGAGGCGGCGCTTGTGGCAGCACTTGCCACTCAAAGGAAGCCGGTGGCGGGGCCAGCCGGTCAGAGGCCAACACACACAAAGCACAATGGTCCACCATGGTTTGGCCCGACGGTGAGTATTGCTCTGCTGGCAAATGGGTGGCTGTGGTGGCCGCTATTTGCTGCTTTCCGTTGACTGTGCACACCTCCATCCAAGGCACTGCACTGCCCTGACTCCAAGCCCGCGCGCGCGACACTGTTGGGGCCAGAGCCGCCAACAGCATGGCGCACATCAGCCACAGGCTCAGCCTGCGCAGTTGGGCAGAGGTCCAGGTCATCGCCATCGCGGTCCGAAGTCAGGCAACCGATGCGACTCAGTGCTTGTGCGCACCGTGGCCTTGCCCTTGAGGCATGGCGGTGTTCACAGGCACGCTGACCTGCTGCTGCGTTTCAACGCCCTTGGCATCTTTGAAGGTCAAGGTCAGAGCGACGCTGGTGTCCTTCATCAAAGGGGTTTTCAAGTCCATCAGCATCAGGTGGTAACTGCCAGGCTTGAGCTCAACCGATTTGTTGGCAGGCAAATTCAGTTCAGGCATGGCCCGCATTTGCATGACGGCCCCTTCCATCTTCATTTCATGAATCTCGGCCACGCCCGCCACCGGGCTGGACACACTGACCAAGCGCGTGGCCTGAGGTGCGGTGAGCGTCATGAATGCACCCGTGGCCTTTTGGCCTTGAACGGTGGCACGCGCCCAGCCGCCTTCGACTTTGACCTGGGCCATGGCAGCACTTGCCAAGCACATACCAATCAGCAGGCCAGTGAGGGTTTTGAATGTGGATTTCATGGAGTTTCCTTTATCGGGAGGGGTTAATGTCAATCAATGGGCGTGAGCTGCAGCGCCTGCTTTGGGCATGATCTCCAATTGGGCTGCAGGCGATTTCAGGTCAGAGAATTTTTGACCGGGTTTTGGCGTTTCAGTCCAGTCGTTACGGCCCTGCTCGCAAAGTTGTTGAACGGGCCAGTACATCATGCCGGCCTGTTGGGGCAATGTGCCCACCAACACAAACTCGTCGTAATGGCCGTTGGGCAACATGTCCTCAGCGGTTTTGGCCGTCCATGTGATGCGCGTCACGTCTTCGGTGATGGTGCGGCCGTGGCTGGTGTAGGGCTTTGCCAACTTTTCGCGTGTGACTTCAAGGCGCCAGCCGGCTTTGGGCATGGGTTTGGCCCCTTGCACGCCTTGCGGAATATCCACCACGATCTGGCGTGTGGGCGAAGCGCCACAGCCATGGCCCACCTTGAGCGTGGCTTTGTAACTTTGGCCCGCAGAGGCCACGGGGTATTCGAGCACGGTGTGGGCAGAAGCCACGCCGCAAATTGCAAAGGCCGATGCAGCCAGGGTAGATTTAAAAGAGCTCATGACAATGTCTCGCTGGATGAGATGAAGAAAAATGGTTCAGCCTGAAAGCTGGCATTCGAACAGTGCGCAAATTGCGTACAGATGAAGTAGCCGTTATCTTGGCCATTCGCCCAAGGCGACGTTCAGCAGGGGAGGTGGGGCCCCTTGAGGAGCCGCTCAGCTATCCGCAGCGCCGCGAAACAGCGCCAGACAGCCGATCAAGAAAGCGCAGGAGGGCCGCGTGGCGGCAGAGGTGTGCCGGTGAGCCAGGCGATGTGTGCGACCGCCAACGGACGCATGGCATGGGCCAAGGTGCTGACAGGCACAAAATCAACCTTGGCAGTGGGCAGGGGCACGCTCACATGTGTGCACAAGGGGCAGTCCATGCCGTCAGCCGAGGCGAGTGGGGTGTCACCGCCATCGTCTGTGAGCACCATTTGCACGCCACCCATGGTCGAGCAAATCATTTGTGCGGCCTGAGGCTTGACCAACGGCGAGGCCGCGGCCACCCCAATGAACAACGCAAACCAGACCAGCAGGAAGCGGGTCAGGTGGCGGGCGTTGCGCAAAGACTGCAATAAAGACATGGCCGCGATTATGACACTGGGCATTTTCAGTTGCATGCCCATGGCAAAACCCTGCTTTAGGAGAGCGCTTCCATCAGGCCCGCACAACGCTCAGCCGTCTCGCTCATGCCAGCTTCATCGACAGGAAAGAACCCCGGAATGTCATACTTGTTGAAGTGGTCATAGGACGAGAAGGCCATCGACCAATCACCAAAACGGCGCTCTGACACGGGGCCACGAGACAACAGCTCCAGATCGTGGTGGCGATCGTCTATTTGTATGCTTTGCCACAAAGCCTCGACCGCAGCAGGTGGGCCTTCAAGGCATTGGACGAAGTTTTCTTCGGTGTACAGCAAGTGTCCCGTGACGCCCAACGCTCTGTTGCGCTTGCGGCATTGCACCAGCAAATTGAACAAATGCAAACTGCCCAACTTGTGGGTAGCTTTAGACCGGTAAACAAGACGTTCCAACATGGTGGACCAGATTTTGAACACTTTGGTTGATGCAAAACTTACAGGTACCACTGATGCGCTCATCTGACGCCCTCATCTGACACGCTCAGCTGACGGGCTGACCCAGCCTCTTTGAATTCGAAGCTGCCGAGGGGCCACGGCTGGCGTCAGTCATTACGTCAGTCACAGGGTTAGTGAGCGTGTCAGGGACAAGCGTCATCTGAGTGACCGCGTTTCTCACGAACGCCGATTACGCTGTTGAATCATTTCTCAGGAGACATCTCATGCTCACACTTTGCGGTTTTGCCGGCAGCAATTACTACAACAAAGTCAAATTTGCGCTGCTCGAAAAAGGCGTGTCCTTCAACGAAGAATTGGTCTGGGTTGGACAGACGGATCCGGCTTGCAGCCCGCTGGGCAAGGTGCCCTATATCAAAACGCCCCAGGGCTCTCTCTGCGAGTCAGAGGTGATCATGGAGTTCATCGAAAACCAATACCCACAGACCTCTTTGCTGCCTGCCGATCCCTTTGCAGCCGCCAAAGTGCGTGAGTTGGTGACCTTTCTCGAGCTTCATCTGGAGCTGGTGGTGCGCAATCTCTACCCCGAAGCTTTTTTTGGCGGCAAGGTGAGCGACAGCGCCAAAGAAAAAGTGGGCGATCAATTGACAAAAAATGTGGCGGCATTTGCCAAACTGGCCAGCTTCAGCCCCTATGTGGCGGGTAACACACTGAGCTTGGCCGATTGCGCGGCGGTGGTGCATTTGCCCTTGGTCTCATCGGCCAGCAAGTTGATTTATGGCCGCGACTTTTTGGCCGAGTTGCCCGTGCGCGATTACCTCAAACGCATGAGCGAGCGGCCTGCACTGCAACAGGTCAACGCCGACCGCAAAGCCAACACCGAGTTGATGATGGCACGCATGAAAGCCAAGTCTTGACAGGGCCTTGCAAGGTCTGACACCGCGCTTTTCGGCTGCTATGCTTGACCCCATGCGCAGTTTTTTTCATCTTGCTTTTCATGTCACCGACCTGAACGAGGCCCGCCGTTTTTACGGTGACGTCCTCGGCTGTCGTGAAGGTCGGTCCACCGACACTTGGGTGGACTTTGACTTTTTTTCGCACCAAATTTCACTGCACTTGGGCGAGCCCTTTAAAACCAGCCTGACCGGCCGTGTGGGCGACCACTGGGTGCCCATGCCGCACTTTGGATTGGTCTTGCAACTGGCCGATTGGCAAGCTCTGGCCGACCGCTTAGAGGCGGCTCAATTGAACTTTGTCATGAAGCCGCAGCTGCGCTTTGCGGGCCAACCTGGCGAACAATCGACCATGTTTTTTGTTGACCCATTTGGCAACCCGATAGAAGTAAAAGGTTTCGCCAACCTGGACTCGGTTTACGCCAGCTGAAGCGCGATGGAACACACATTTGCTTCCGCCACTATTTTGCTTTTGCTGATCACCGATCCGCTGGGCAACATCCCTGTTTTTGTGAACACTTTGCGGGCCGTTCCCCCCGAGCGACGCTCACGCGTCATTCTTCGCGAAGTGCTGATTGCCTTTGGTCTGCTGCTGTCCTTCATGTTTGTCGGGCAGTCGTTCTTGAAGGCCATGAGCCTGTCCGATGTGTCTTTGCAAATTGGCGGCGCGGTGGTGTTGTTTTTGATTGCATTGCGCATGATCTTTCCACCTCCACCGCAAGACTCCCCCGTGCCGATGTCCGAGCCGCTGATCGTGCCGCTGGCCATTCCGGCTTTGGCTGGCCCATCGGCCATGGCGACCGTTTTGCTGTTGGTCAGTCAAGCGCCTGAGCGCCGGCTGGAGTGGGTGGCCGCCCTGACGGTGACCATGGCCGTTTGTGCCGTGGTGCTGCTGTTGGCCGAGCGCTTGCAACGCGTGGTGGGCTTGCGCGTGGTCTCTGCGTTTGAGCGCTTGATGGGCCTGATCTTGGTCTCGATCTCGGTGGAAATGCTGATCCGTGGCTTGAAGTCACTGGCCCAATCGTGGCCACACTGACTCAAACCATGGGACACTGACTGACTCAGTTGGCCCGGCTTTCAAGGGGCACATCTTGCTTGCTTCGGGGCGTGCCAATGGGTCGGCCTGACTGCCCTTTTTGGGTGGCGGCCATGTCTTCTTCGCTGGGGTACTGGCCCAACAACCAATAGTCAAAAACTCGGCGTGCAATGGGCGCTGCAGACACTGCGCCAAAGCCGGCGTTTTCAACCACCACGGCCAATGCAATCTTGGGCTCTTCAGCAGGTGCATAAGCCATGTACAGCGCGTGGTCACGCTGGAACTCTGCCAACTTGGCCGCGTTGTATTTGTCCTTTTGACCAATCGTGACGGCTTGGGCTGTGCCAGTTTTACCTGCGCTTTGATAGCCAGCGCCCGCAAAAACTTGGGCCGATGTGCCCGAAGTCACCACACCCACCAAACCATTGCGCACCACCGCGATGTGGTCCGCCGAGTAGCCCAAGTCAACCGGTTCAGTCAGTGTGTTCACCTGCTCGGCATGGGTCAACGGGTCTTGTGTGGCGCGCACCACGCGCGGCGAAAATTTGCGACCCCCATTGGCAATGGTGGCCGTGGCCGATGCCAGTTGCACCATCGTGAATGCGTTGTAACCCTGACCAATGCCGAGCGAGATGGTTTCGCCGCCGTACCATTTTTTCTGCTCTGGCCGCTTGTAATAGTTGCGCTTCCAATCGGTGCTGGGCAACACGCCGCGCACTTCGCCGGGCAAATCAATGCCCGTGATTTGGCCAAAGCCCAAGGGCTTCATGAAGTCGTGAATCGTGTCCACACCCATCTCGTTGGCCAATGAGTAGTAGTACACATTGCTCGACAAACTGATGGAGCGCACCATGTCCACAGGCCCCAAGCCACCGTCACCATGGCTGCGGAAAGTGTGCCCTCCATAGGTCCATGAGCCCGCGTCGTTGATGATGGTGGTGGCGTTGCGCTTGCCCGTGGTCAAGGCGCCCAAAGCCATGAAAGGTTTGTAGGTAGAGCCCGGTGGGTAGGTGCCGCGCAGTGCGCGGTTGAGCAGGGGCTTGTCGGGCGACTCGTTCAGGGCTTGCCAGTTTTCGACATCGATGCCTTCCACAAACAAGTTGGGATCGAATGTGGGCTTGCTCACAAAGGCCAGCACTTCACCGGTGTTCGGGTCCAGTGCGACCAAGGCCCCACGGCGATTGCCAAACAGGTCTTCCACCAGTTTTTGCAGCTGAATATCAATCGACAAGACGACGTTTTGACCGGGTATGGCTTGGCGACTCGACAAGCTGCGTGTTGCACGGCCACCGGCCGACGTTTCGACCCGGTTCACGCCTGTGATGCCATGCAATTCGCGCTCGTACTTCAGTTCGACGCCCAACTTACCAATGTATTCGTTGCCTCGGTAATTGCCCGATTCGTCTTCTTCTTCAATGCGCTCTTTTTCTTTCGCATTGATGCGGCCGATGTAGCCGACCACATGGCTGGCCAACTCGCCGAAGGGGTATTGCCTGAACAAACGCGCCTTGATTTCTACGCCCGGAAACCGGTAGCGTTGCGCACTGAACCTGGCCACCTCTTCGTCGCTCAAGCGGGTGCGGATGGGCAGTGAGTCAAAGCTGCGCGATTCTTCGCGCAAGCGCTTGAAGCGGCGGCGGTCTTTGCCTTGAATGTCCACCAGCTTGGACAGCTCTTCGATCGTGGCCTCCAGGTCGGGCACTTGAGACGGTGTGATTTCAAGGGTGTAGGCCGAATAGTTGCTGGCCAACACCACACCGTTGCGGTCCAAGATGGTGCCGCGTGGCGGCACCGTGGGAATGACAGCAGTGCGGTTGTTTTCGGCCTGCTCTTGCAAGTCGTCGTGTCGCACGATTTGCAAATACGACAATCGCATCGCCAACAACAAGAAACACGCCAACACCACGGCCTGAACGATGGCCACCCGGCTCCGAAAACGGTAAAGCTCTGCCTGGTTGTCGCGCAACTCGGCAAGCGATGTCAGCTTGATCGACATGGTCAAAGAGGCCGAATGTTGTCGGGATTAAAGGCTCGCCGCTGCGGCACCAGCAACAATGCGCCCACCAAGGGCCACAGGGCAGCTTGGATCAACGGCGCAATGAGTTGACTCCAATGCGGCAAAGCATCGTTCACGACCAAACGCGTGACCCATTCCAACAAAGAAGCCACCACAAACAGCGGAATGATCTGCAAGGCTTGTTCACGCAATGGAAACCACAGCAAGCGCCGTTGCATGGCCAGTGCCATTGCGCTGAGCACCACATACGACAAAGCGTTTTGGCCCAGCAAACTGGACTCGTGCACATCCATGGCCAAGCCCAAAATGAAAGCCAAAACCAGCCCCACCCGACGCGGCTGATAAACAATCCAGAAGACCAACACAATTGCCAACACATCGGGCAGCCAACGCCAACCCAGCAGGCCCAACAACATGTTGGCCAGCAAGCCCAAAACCAAGGTCATGGCAATGAACCTCGGGTTGGCCGGCAACAGCAAAGGACGACCTGCCGGCATGATCATGGCTTGGCTCCTGCGGGCATGGCGGGTGTAGGGTGTGTGGCCGTGGTGCGGCCTTTGCCCATGTGCTTGGTGTCATGGGTCTGTGCGGGCGCGGCTGGCCAGTCTTTGACCGGCATCAACACCAACAAGTGCCGCCCTCTGGGCTTGGCCGCCAGACTGGCATGCACACGCGCAAATGACGAGTCGACACGGCGGTCAATTTGACTCACTTGCCCCACATGCAAGCCCGGCGGGTACACGCCATCGATGCCGCTGGTGGTCAACACATCGCCTTGTTTGATGTCGGTGGCTGAGGGCACAAATTTCAGCTCCAAAGCCCCCCCAGCGGCGTAGGGGTCGCCAATCGCCACATGCCGAGTGCCGGTGCGGGCATTCATCACGGGGATGCTGTGATCGCGGTCGGTGAGCAAAGTCACCTCGCTCACCAAGGGGTAAACGCGGGTCACTTGACCCACCACACCGGCCATGTCGATCACAGCGGCCCCTTGCACAATGCCAGCGATTTGCCCACCGTCCACCACAATGCGGTCGGTGTAGGGGTCCATGGTTTCATACAGCACTTCAACTGCTTTGGAGGGCCCTTCGATTTGCGTGCGCAAATTCAACAGCTCGCGCAACTGGGCATTTTCTTGCTGTAACTGTTCAACCAATTGCAAGCGTTGGGCTTGCGCAATGGTGCGGGTCTGAAATTCTTGTGCGGCATCTTGCGCTGCCTCCAAGCTGCCAAAGTATTGACCCAAACCTTCAAAGACCCGTGCAGGCTGCAAAGACAGCCACTGCAACGGCGACAAGACAATGGCGACGCCGGTCCGAATGGGCTGAGAAATCTGGAACCGGTGGTCTGATGCCATCAAGGCGATGGCCAACAAAGACAACAGCACCAGTTTGGAAACCGCAGAGATGCCTTGCCTGAAAATGGGCGGGGCGCTTCGTTCAAGGGTATCCAGAGCCATGGGGTCAATGCGCCGGATTCAAGTTGAAGGGGTGTGGAGGTGTGTGACCGTTGGCATGCGCCAACGGCAGAACTTATTCGCTGGTGAAAATGCTGCCGAGTTGGTCCATGCGCTCGAGCGCCATACCGCAACCCCGGGCCAAGCACGTCAGTGGGTCTTCGGCCACCAAAACAGGCAAGCCTGTTTCTTCTGCCAGCAAGCGGTCGAGGTCACGCAACAAGGCGCCGCCACCGGTCAGCATCATGCCGCGCTCGGCAATGTCTGCACCCAGTTCTGGAGGCGTTTGCTCCAACGCGGTTTTGACGGCCGAGACGATCTGGTTCAGAGGATCGGTCAGGGCTTCCAAAATTTCGTTCGAGCTGATGGTGAAGCTGCGTGGCACGCCTTCGGACAAGTTGCGGCCTTTGACTTCCATCTCTTTCACTTCGCTGCCGGGGAAAGCCGAGCCAATGTTTTTCTTAATGGCTTCAGCGGTGGGCTCACCGATCAACATGCCGTAGTTGCGGCGGATGTAGCTGATGATGGCTTCGTCGAACTTGTCACCGCCCACGCGCACGCTGCCTTTGTAGACCATGCCGCCAAGCGAGATCACGCCAACTTCGGTGGTGCCACCGCCAATGTCCACCACCATCGAGCCCGAGGCTTCCGAGACTGGCAAACCGGCGCCAATGGCCGCAGCCATGGGCTCTTCGATCAGGTAGACCTCTGAAGCACCTGCGCCCAATGCGGATTCGCGAATGGCGCGGCGCTCAACTTGGGTCGAGCCGCAGGGCACGCAAATGATGATGCGGGGGCTGGGGCGGAAAGTGCTGCGGGGGTGCACCATGCGGATGAACTGCTTGAGCATCTGCTCGGTCACGGTGAAGTCGGCGATCACACCGTCCTTCATGGGGCGAATGGCTTCGATGTTGCCGGGCACTTTGCCCAACATGGCCTTGGCTTCGTGGCCCACCGCTTGCAATGTCTTTTTGCCTTGAGGGCCGCCTTCGTGGCGAATGGCCACAACCGAAGGTTCGTCCAGCACAATGCCTTTATCGCGAACAAAAATCAGGGTGTTGGCGGTGCCCAGATCGATGGCCAGGTCGCTGGAGAAATAACGGCGAAAAGAAGAAAACATTCAGGGTCCTTTGACGCGCCATCCCAAAGCCCGTGTGTGGTCTGCTGGGGGTGGGCGCGACTGTCAAATCAGGTGTGTCAATTGGGCGGACTCGGAGGCAGAACTGCGAGCGGCACCAAACACAGGATAATACCCGATCCCCCGGTGAAACAGGCGGCAGTCAGCCCCGTTTGGCCGTGAAATCCCGTCATTTACAACTCTTTTCAAACCATGTCCCTGACCCCACAGGATATTGCCCGAATCGCGAACCTCGCGCGGCTGGAGCTCAAACAAGAAGAAAGTGAGCGCATGCTCACCCAAATTAATGGTTTTTTCGGCATTGTCGAAGCCATGCAGGCGGTGGACACCACCGGCATTGAGCCCATGGCGCACCCCGTGGCCGCCATTCAGGACATCACGCTGCGCTTGCGCCCCGATATCGCCAGCGAACCCAACCAACGCGACCTGAACCAACGCAGCGCCCCTGCGGTGGAGCGCGGTCTGTTTTTGGTGCCCAAAGTGATCGAGTGAGCCGCACCATGACCACCTCTAACCTGCACAACATGAGCGTGGCCGAATTGGCCCATGCTCTTCAAGCCAAACAAGTGAGCGCCGTCGAAGTGGCCACCGACTTTTTGGCGCGTTTGGGCGGCAACCCGCACAACGCATTTCTGGACATCGACAGTGAAGTCACGCTGGCCCAGGCCCAAGCCAGCGACGCCCGCTTGCAAGCCGGCACAGCAGGCCCGCTGGAAGGCGTGCCCGTCGCGCACAAAGATGTGTTTGTGACGCGCGACTTCGCCACCACAGCGGGCTCAAAAATCTTGAGCGGCTACCGTTCACCCTTCAACGCCACGCTGGTGCAAAAACTGGGTGCGTCTGAATTGGGCGGCGCGGGCATGGTCACGCTGGGCAAGCTCAACTGCGACGAATTTGCCATGGGCTCGGCCAACGAAAACTCGGCTTTTGGCAAAGTGACCAACCCCTGGGACACGGCCCGCGTACCCGGCGGTTCATCGGGCGGCAGCGCCGCCGCTGTCGCTGCGCGTTTGGTGCCTGCGGCAACGGGCACCGACACCGGTGGCTCCATCCGCCAGCCCGCCAGCTTTTGCGGCATCACCGGCATCAAGCCCACCTATGGCCGCGCCAGCCGATACGGCATGATTGCTTATGCCTCCAGCCTCGATCAAGGCGGCCCCATGGCCCGCTCGGCCGAAGACTGCGCGCTGTTGCTCAGCGCCATGTGCGGCCCCGATTTGGACCGCGACTCAACCTCGCTGGATGTACCGGCAGAAGACTTCACCCGCACATTGAATGGCTCGCTGGAAGGCCTGCGCATTGGCATCCCCCAAGAGTTTTTTGGCGAAGGCTTGGCGGCCGATGTGCGTGCTGCCGTCGATGGTGCGTTGCGCGAATACGAAAAGCTGGGTGCCAAGCTGGTGCCCATCAGCTTGCCGCGCACCGAGCTGTCGATTCCGGTCTACTACATCATTGCCCCCGCCGAAGCCAGCTCGAACCTGAGCAGATTTGACGGCGTGAAGTTTGGCCACCGTGCGAAAGATTTCACCGACTTGGTGGACATGTACAAAAAAACCCGTGCCGAAGGTTTTGGCAGCGAAGTCAAGCGCCGCATCATGACCGGGGCCTATGTGCTGAGCCATGGTTATTACGACGCTTATTACCTGCAAGCGCAAAAGATTCGCCGCATGATCGCCGACGATTTCCAAAACGCCTTCCAGCACTGCGATGTGATCGCCGGCCCAGTGGCCCCCAGCGTGGCCTGGAAGCTGGGCGAAAACGCCAACGACCCGGTCGCCGATTACTTGGCCGACATCTTCACCCTGCCCGCTTCTTTGGCGGGTTTGCCTGGCATGAGCGTACCTGCTGGGTTTGGCGCAGGCGGCATGCCCGTGGGCCTGCAACTGATTGGCAACTATTTCAAGGAAGGCCAATTGCTGAACGCCGCACACCGCCTGCAACAAGCCACCGATTTCCACCTTCGCCAGCCGGAAGGGGCCAAATGATGTCCCCACGTTCATCACTTCGTGTATTCACCACCCCCCAGAGGGGTGCTGGGCTCCTTTGGCGCGGCCCGGCAGGAGCCCAACCATGAGCAAACTTGTCCAAGGTTATGAAGTCGTCATTGGCTTTGAGACCCACGCCCAACTCTCCACCCAAAGCAAAATTTTTAGCCGCGCTTCGGTGGCGTTTGGTGCAGAACCCAACACCCAAGCCTGCGCAGTGGACATGGCATTGCCCGGCACACTGCCCGTCATGAACACCGGCGCGGTTGAACGAGCCATTGAATTTGGTTTGGCAGTCAACGCGCACATCGCTGAGCGCAGCATTTTTGCGCGCAAAAACTACTTCTACCCCGACTTGCCCAAGGGCTACCAAATCAGCCAGTTCGAGATTCCGGTGGTGCAAGGCGGCGAGGTCACTTTCTTCTTAGAAGAAGGGCAAGAAACAGTGCGCAAAACCGTTCGCTTAGAACGCGCCCACCTTGAAGAAGACGCGGGCAAATCTTTGCACGAAGACTTCATTGGCCAAAGCGGCATCGACTTGAACCGCGCGGGTACGCCATTGCTTGAGATCGTGACCCAGCCCGACATGCGCAGCAGCGCAGAAGCCGTGGCTTACGCCAAAGAGCTGCACAAAATTGTCACGTGGGTGGGCATTTGCGACGGCAACATGCAAGAAGGCAGTTTCCGTTGCGATGCCAACGTGTCGGTGCGCAAACCCGGCCAAGCGCTGGGCACGCGCCGCGAGATCAAAAACTTGAACAGCTTCAAGTTCATGCAGCAAGCCATCGACTTCGAGGTGCGCTGGCAAATTGAGCAACTCGAGGACGGTCTCAGCATCCAACAAGCCACGGTGCTGTTTGACCCTGACACGGGCGAAACCCGCGCCATGCGGACCAAAGAAGATGCCGCCGATTACCGCTACTTCCCCGACCCCGACCTGCCACCGCTGGTGATTGGCCGTGACTGGGTAGAGCGCGTCAAAGGCGAGATGGCCGAGTTGCCACGGGTCATGGCTGAGCGCTTCATGCGCGACTATGCTTTGCCCGAATACGACGCCACTCAACTGACACAAAGCAAAGCGGTGGCGGCCTACTTTGAAGCCACGGCCAAAGCCTGTGGCCAAGCCAAGCTGGCCAGCAACTGGATCATGGTCGAGGTGTCACGCCGTTTGAACGCGGGTGAGTTGGCCATTGAGCAAGCGCCCGTGAGTGCCGCGCAATTGGCTGCCTTGATTGGCCGCATCAGCGACAACACCATCAGCAACAATGCGGCACGGCAAGTGTTTGATGGCCTGTGGAACGGTGAAGGCGAAGTTGACGCCATCATCGAAGCCAAAGGTCTGAAACAGATGAACGACGCCGGCGAGTTGGAAAAAATCATCGACGAGGTGTTGGCCGCCAACCCGAAAAACGTGGAAGAGTTCAAGGCGGGCAATGCCAAAGCCCTGAACGGCTTGGTTGGCCCCATCATGAAAGCAAGCAAAGGCAAAGCCAATCCGGCCCAAGTGAATGCATTGCTCATGAAGAAGCTGGGCGCCTAAGCAGGCGCCAGCACGCAAGACTCAAACTAAACCACCCATCTTCGCTTGATTTCTGGCATTGATGTGCGCTTGATTTGAGCTTGATTTGAGCTTGAGATAAGGCTCTGCTCTGTGCACTGTCCTGCGCTTTGTTCTGAGCTTTGTTCTTCGCAATATTTTCACGCTGCTCGCACTGTGGTTTGCGCTCTGATTCGGAAGCACAAACGGCATTTGCGGCCTCTCCAGACAATGCCCTTGCCACGGCTCAGGGTCTGTCAGCAGACAAGCAGCTCTGCAACATCAGCTGCAGAGCGTGGGTTCACCTGAAGTTCAGGTGACTCATTCGCGGTTCAGAGGCACCACTTCCTGCTCAATCGCGCCAAATAGGCTTTCGCCGTTCAAGCCCTTCATCTCGATGCGAATGGTGTCGCCAAACTTCATGAACTCGGTGCTGGGTTGGCCATCCAAAATGGTTTCGATGGCGCGTTTCTCCGCGATGCAGCTGTACCCTTTGGGCCACTCACGCTGGCCGTTGTGCTCGACGCTTTTGTTGCTCACCGTGCCACTGCCCACGATGGAGCCGGCCCGTACATTGCGGGTTTTGCAAATGTGAGCGATCAGTTGTCCAAAGTGAAACGTCATCTCAGGGCCAGCCTCGCACATGCCTACTTTGCGACCGTTCCAGGTGGACTGCAGCGTCAGGTGCACGCGCCCACCTTGCCACGCCTCGCCCAACTCATCGGGCGTGACGGCAACCGGGCTGAAGGCCGTGGCGGGCTTGCTTTGAAAAAAGCCAAAGCCTTTGGCCAACTCATTGGGAATCAGGTTGCGCAGGCTCACATCGTTGGCCAGCATGATGAGGCGCACCCCTTCAATGGCTTCGTCGGCTTGGGTTTGCATCGGGACATCACCGGTGATGACCGCGATCTCGGCTTCAAAGTCGATGCCAAACTCTTCGCTGACGCAAACCACCGGGTCGCAAGGGCCGATAAAGTCATCACTGCCGCCTTGGTACATCAAGGGGTCGGTGTAAAAACTGCTGGGCACCTCGGAGCTGCGAGCGGCGCGCACCAACTCCACATGGTTCAAATAAGCCGAGCCGTCGGCCCACTGAAAAGCGCGGGGCAAGGGCGCCATGCAGCGCTCAGGGTCAAACGGAAATGAGTGCCGGGCCTTGCCTTGGTTCAAGGTGGTGTACAGGTCTTCCAGCTGAGGCGCCATGAAGTTCCAGTCGTCCAACACTTGCTGCAGTCGGTTGGCGATGCCGGTCGCATAATGTGCCGTGCTCAGATCGCGCGAGACCACCACCAGTTGTCCGTCGCGTGAGCCGTCTTTGTAGGTCGCCAATTTCATGTGGAATGTGTCCGTTCGGGTCGCAATGGGCTACAGTGTGCACCACCGAGAAGTTACGCATTGTTAAACCCGTTTAACTAAACGAAACCGGATTTTAGGCGATATGGACACCGACAGCACGGCCTCACACCCCAAAGACAGCGAACGAGAACGCGCCGGCATTCAGTCGGTAGAGGTCGGATTTGCGTTGCTGGACGTGCTGGCCCAAGCCCCTGCGCCATTGATGCTGCGCGATTTGGCCGCCGCCGCCCACATGAGCGCCGCCAAAGCCCACCGCTATCTGGTGAGCTTTCAGCGCTTGGGTCTGGTGCTGCAAGACAGCACCAGCACCCGCTATGAACTAGGGCCCGCCACTTTGCGCTTGGGTTTGGCCACGTTGTCGCGGCTCGATGCGGTGAAGATGGCGCGCGAGCGTTTGCCCGCCGTGATTGACGCGACGGGCCACACGATGGCGCTGGCCGTGTGGGGCAACCGAGGACCCACCTTGGTGCACTGGCAAGAAACGCCTTTGGCGATGCCGGTCAGCTTGCGGTTGGGCGATGTGATGCCTCTGTTGTCATCGGCCACCGGGCGCTGCTTTGCCGCCTTTGTCAGCCACGGTGGCGCGGCCGACAAAACAGCCCCCATGATCGAAGAAGAATTGGCACTGGCCCGCAAAGTGGGGCGCAGCGATTTGCCGAGCACGCCCACCCAACTCAAGGCCATGCTCAAGGAGACACGCCAGCAAGGTCTGGGGCGTGTCGTCAATGTGTTGCTGCCCGGCATTGCCGGGTTTTGTGCGCCCGTCTTTGATGCCGATGGGCATTTGGTATTGGGCGTGGTGGTGCTGGGTTCATCGGCCACACTCGACACCACTTGGGATGGCCCCATTGCCCAGCACTTGCGCCTATTTGCAGCTCAACTCTCCGCCGATTTGGGCTGGCGTGGCTGATGCAATCGACCCTGGCCAACGCCCCGGCTGAGCTCACCCCTCTGAGGGCCGGGCCGCCTTCTCGCCGTACGTTAGGGTGGTTGATGTTGGGCGTGCTGCTGGTACACGGGGTTTTGCTGTTGGGCATGACCCGCCCACTGGACTTGCGTTTGCCGACCGATGGCACCCGCGCAACGGGCCCGATGCAAACACGCTTGTTAGCGGCCCCCGCTGCGCCTGCCGCTGTGCCTGTTCAACCCAAAATCTCGGCGCCGCGCACCCGCATTGCCGCTGAAGCTGCACCCAAACCCGCACCCACACCCACATCGACACCTACGGCGTCTAAAAATCTGCCATTGGACGAACCTGAAGTCAGCACTACAACGGCTGCCCAAAGCACCAGCGCAGACCCCAAGACAAGCCCTGCCCAAGAGCCCATGGCGGCCGAAGCACCCGCCAACACCACCCCCCCAAACGCCACCAACGCCGACTCCAATACCGCCAGCACCGCAGAAGCCTCAACAGCCAGCGCGATACCGCCTGCCCCCGTTGGTGCGTCACGCGACGCCTTCGTGTCGGCCACCACCACCTTGCCGCAGATTCCGTTGGGCGCCCTGCCGCCCTCCACCCTGATGAGCTACAGCATGACGGGCATGTCCAAGGGCCTCACTTATTACGCCCATGGTGAATTGCGCTGGCAGTTCAATGCCAACGCTTACGCCATGAGCCTGTCGGTCAAGGCCTTGTTTTTGGGCACCCGGCAATGGAAGAGCGTCGGCAATTTGAGTGCCTCTGGTCTCGCCCCAGTGCGCTTTTCAGACCATTGGCGCAGCGAGCGCGCCTCGCACTTTGACCGCGTAAACCAACGCGTGGTGTTCAGCAGCAACGCACCCACGGCTGCCCTTGAGCCCGGTGCACAAGACCAAATCAGTCTCTACCTGCAAATGGCCGCCGCCATGGCGGGCGACCCGCAGCGTTTTCAGCCCGGCACGCGGCTTCAAATTCAAACCGCCACACTGCGTGACGCATTGCCTTGGCTGTTGACGCTGGAGGCCCACGAAAACCTGAAACTGGAAAACCAAACTTTGGCTACCGTCAAATGGGTGTGTCAACCACGCAACCGTTTTGATGCCCAAGTGACCTTTTGGATGGCCGAAAAATACGCTTGGCTGCCCGTTCGTATCAAAATCACCCAGACCAACGGCGATTACATTGACCTGTTGCTCAAGGGGCAAGAGTCGCTGCCCGCTTTGGCAGTGGCGGCAGCGGCCTCTTAGAAATCCTACTCCTCTTGAAGTTCATCCCCAAGGCGCCATCTATGACCCACAACTTGAGCGAGAATGAAGGCATGAACCTGTTGTACGAATCTGAAACCTTTGCAGTGATGCATGTGCTGGCGAACGCGCCCGCCGAGACACCACCCGCCACCAGCCCACCCCTGCTGGAACGCCATGGTTTTGAAATCGTGGACAAACGCTCAGGCAAAGAGGTGTATCTGGACGGCTCTTGGGCTGAAATGTTCCAGCAACAAATTCAGGCTTGGCAATTGCATACGCCCACACAAGAAGAAGTCGAAGACACGCTGGAGGGTTACTCGGGCTTGGCCCAGCAACCCGTGGTGGTGCACTGAGCACCCCAAGCCTTTCGGCTCGGCATTGCGTCACACCTGCGTCCCCGCAGATCAAGTCTAGTGGGGGTGGCGCCCGCCGACCCACTTGAAAATCGGCCCCACCAAAATCAGCACCGCCACCAAACGGCACACCTGAAATGCCGTGACCACCGGCACCCCCAATTGCAACACCTTGGCCGTGATCGCCATCTCGGCAATACCGCCAGGTGCGGTACCCAAGATCAAGGTCGCGGGGTGCAAATCTGTGGCCCACGCCAGCGTCCAACCAAAACCCACCGACAAACCCATCATGGCCAGCGTGCCTGCGGCGGCCGAGGCCAACCAACGCGGCGCGGTGTGTACAAACTCTCGCTGAAAGCGCACCCCCAAACTGACCCCAATGACCAGCTGAGCCGCATTAGACAAGCTGGTGGGGATGGCTGAGCCTTCAAAGCCCGACAGCGTCAGGCCCATGGAGGCCAGCAATGCGCCCATGAACCAAGGGTTGGTGCGCTTGAGCCACGTCATGGCCAACGCGCCGCCGGCCGTGGCCAGCGCCAACCACATCAGACCGGGCCAGTCTGCCGAGCGCGGGCCTGGCAACAATCGCGCGTCGACCTGCAAACCCCAATGGCTTTGAGCCCATTGCATGGCAAAGGGCACCGAGATCACCACCATCACCAATCGCACACTGTGCGCGGCCGCCACCAAGTCGGTGCGGGCACCGTGGCGCTCGGCCAACAAGGTCATCTCCGAGGCGCCGCCAATGGCACTGGCAAAGTAACGGGTAGCACGCCAGGCTGAGGGCGGCAAATGCGCAAACTCGGCGGCATGCTGTCGGTGCAACCACCGATCAAACAACGTGCCCAAAGCCAAAGCCCACAGCACGGCCAGCACAATCGCCCACCACAGGCTGGCCACAAACGCGCTGACTTGGGGCGTGAAGTACAAGCCCAATGCCGCCCCGATCACCCACTGACCCGCGTTGCGCAACCGTGTCGCGCTGCGGGTGGGTGCTCCCAACACAGAAGCCACGGCGGTGGCCAGCAAGGGCCCCAACATCCACGGAATGGGGGTCTGAAGCCACACGCAAAGCTGGGCCGCCACCAGTGCCAACAGCAAGGTGGCGGCAGTGCGGCCCCACAACGTCAGTCGGCGTGCATGCTCATGCTCATGCGCATACTCAGGCATGCCTGCGGATGCTGTCGGCCACCGTTTGCACAATTTGGTCGATGTGCGCGTCTTCAACAATGTACGGCGGGCAAATCACCAAGTTCTCGCCCGCTGGACGCACCCACACGCCTTTGTGGAAACAGTCCATAAAGATGTCGTAGGCCCGCTTGCCGGGTGTGCCCGGGATGCTGGCCAATTCGACCGCACCGGCCAAGCCCAAAGTGCGAATGCCGATCACATTGGGCAAGCCTTTGAGGGCGCTGTGCATGGCGTCGCCCAACACGCGGCCTTTTTGGCCAGCGCGGGCAAACAGGTTTTCTTCCTTCAACAAATCAAGCGTGGCAATTGCGGCGGCGCAGGCGACAGGGTGACCGGAGTAGGTGTAGCCGTGAAAGAACTCGATGGCATGCGCGGGTGAATTGGCATTCATCATCGCGTCGTAAATGAAGTCACGGCAAATCACGCCTCCCAGCGGGATCACGCCGTTGGTCACCGCCTTGGCAAAGTTCAACATGTCGGGCACCACGCCGTAATAGTCGGCGCCAAAGTTCACACCCAAGCGGCCAAAGCCGGTGATGACCTCGTCAAAAATCAACAAGATGCCATGCTTGTCGCAAATCTCGCGCAAGCGCTTCACATAGCCTTGGGGCGGGATGTACCAACCCGCGCTGCCCGCAATGGGCTCGACGATCACGGCCGCGATGTTGCTGGGATCGTGCAACACCAAAATGCGGTTTTCCAATTCCAGCAAGGGGTCTTCGGCCCACACCGGCTCTTCGTGGTGAATGTAGGCATGGTTCACCGGGTCGTGGATGAACCGCATGTGGTCCACGCGCGGCAGCAATTGCGCACCGTACACCTTGCGGTTGGCGGGCAGACCGCCCACACTCATGCCGCCAAAGTTCACGCCGTGGTAACCCTTTTCTCGGCCAATGAACACGTTTCGGTGGCCTTCTCCGCGGGCGCGGTGGTAGGCCAGCGCCACTTTCAATGCGGTGTCGGCGGCCTCTGAGCCCGAGTTGCAAAACAGCACTTTATTGAGGTCGCCCGGGGCCATGTCGGCGATCATTTGCGCCGCTTTGAATGCCTTGTCGTTGCTGGCCTGAAAGGCCGTGGCGTAGTCCAGCGTGTCCAGTTGCTTTTTGATGGCCTCATTGATGGGCTTGCGGTTATGGCCCGCGCCCACGCACCACAGGCTGGAGATGCCATCGATGACTTTTTTGCCATCGTGGGTGGTGAAATGCATGCCCTCGGCACCCACAAAAACGCGCGGATCTTGGCGGAAAGTGCGGTTGGGGGTGAAGGGCAACCACTGGTTGTCCATGTTGAGATCGGTGTGGGCCATAGCGGTAAATTCTCGAAATCGGTGAAGGCAATCAGTTTAAAGCCCCGAGCGGGCTTTTGCCGCACCGGCGCGACAGTCCGGGCGGGCCAGGCACCCCCGGGAGGGGTCTCTACAATAAGCCCTTCAACACCCCGGTGCCCCGCCTTGTATGGGCGCCCACTCAATTGCTTAGTGCCATGACCACGACCTACATCCTGACGCTTTCTTGCCCCGACCGCACCGGCATCGTGCATGCTGTTTCGGGCTTTTTGTTGGAGCGTGGCGGCAACATCGAAGAAGCCGCGCAATACAACGACCACGACACGGGCTTGTTTTTCATGCGAGTGCAGTTTGCCTGCGGTCAGGTGGATGGCGAAACACTGCAGGCGCAGTGGGGCACATTTGCCCAAACCTTCGAAATGAAGTGGGACCTGCACGCCACCACCCAACCCATGCGCACCGTGCTCATGGTCAGCAAAGAAGGCCATTGCCTGAACGATTTGCTGTTCCGCTGGAAGAGTGGCCTGTTGCCCTTGGACATTCGCGCCATCGTCAGCAACCACCGCGAGTTTTACCAATTGGCAGCCAGTTACAACGTGCCGTTTCACCACATTCCGGTGACCGCGGCCACCAAAGCACAAGCCGAAGCCAAGCAGTACGAAATCATTCAGGCCGAAGGCGCCGAACTGGTGGTGCTGGCGCGTTACATGCAAATTCTCAGCGACGACCTTTGCCGTAAATTGGCGGGTCGGGCCATCAACATTCACCACAGCTTTTTGCCCAGCTTCAAAGGGGCCAAGCCCTACTACCAAGCGCATGACCGTGGCGTAAAACTGATTGGCGCCACCGCCCACTATGTGACAGCCGACTTGGACGAAGGCCCCATCATTGAGCAAGACGTGGCCCGCGTGGACCACAGCAAAACCGTTGAAGACCTGACCACCATTGGCCGCGACACCGAAAGCCAAGTGCTGGCGCGTGCCGTGAAATGGCACAGCGAACACCGCGTGCTGATCAACGGTCACAAGACCGTGATCTTCCGCTGAACCCACGCACGCCAAGATGTCCGCTGCCTCCCGCATTCCACCCATTCAGTGCCTTTTGACATTTGAGGCTTTGGCCCGTTTGCGCAGCGTGACGCAGGCCGCTGAAGAGTTGTGCGTGACCCCCAGCGCGGTGAGCCACCGGGTCAAGCAGTTGGAGCAAATCATTGGCACCAAACTGTTTGGCCGGGCTGATTTTTCGCTCACCACCGAAGGCATCGAGTACCTGGCACATGTGCGCGAAGGCTTGGTCTCGCTGCAGCGCTTTCCCAGCGCCAGCAACCCGTCTGGCCGGCGCAAACTGCGATTGGCGGTCACCCCCACTTTTGCCCGCTCGGTGCTGATGCCTCGGCTGAAAACCTTTCTGGACGCGTATCCCGAAATCGACATCACGCTGCAAGTGAGCATTCCTTTGCTCGACGTGGTCGCCGAAGACGCCGACCTGACGGTGCGTTTTGGCACTGGGCGTTACTCGGATGTCGAACACGTGTGCTTGGCCAAGGATGAAGTCACCCCACTGGCCTCGCCGGCTTGGTTGCGCGAAAACGGTCCCTTCAGCAGCGCCGAAGATTTGCAGGGCGTGGCCCTGCTGCGCAGCCCGCTCGAGCCTTGGCGCACCTGGTTTGCCGCGCACAACCTGGACTGGCCCGAGCCCATGGACGGCTCGTCTTTCAATGACATTGGCCTGATGTGCGATGCCGCCGCGCAAGGCTTGGGGGTGGGACTGATTCGCACCAAACTGGGCGCGCCTTGGCTAGAAAGCGGGCAACTGGTGCGGCTGTTCGAGCGCAGCGTGCCCAGCCCACACGCGCACTACCTGTGCTGGCGCACCGGCACCATGGAGCGCTGGGAATGCGCCACCTTTGCCGACTGGCTGAAAAGCGTATTGGCCTGATGCGGCCTTTTTCACAAACACATCAAAGTTTCTTCAGCACACCCAAGCGCCCTTGCGCTTAAAGTAGCAGCACTCCAAAACGGGATTGAATGCCATGAGCGCCAACACCCCCCAAGAAATTCAAGAACTCACGGTTGCTGAGCGTGCTGAGCGCCAGCGCGCCGTGGTGCAGGCCCTGCAGCGGGTGTTGCCTGCATCGTCTATTTTGTACACCCCCGAAGACACCACGCCCTACGAGTGCGATGGCTTGACGGCTTACCGCGAGCGCCCCTTGGTGGTGGTCCTGCCCGAAACCGCTGCCGAAGTACAAAACGTGCTCAAAGCCTGCCACGCCCTGCAAGTGCCGGTGGTGGCGCGCGGTGCGGGCACGGGTTTGTCGGGTGGCGCCATGCCGCACCGCATGGGCGTGACCTTGTCGATGGCGCGCTTCAACCAGATCAAAAGCGTTGACCCTGTGAGCCGCACCGCGGTGGTCGAGTGCGGTGTGCGCAATTTGGCCATCAGCGAGGCGGCTGCGCCCTACGGCTTGTATTACGCACCTGATCCGTCCAGCCAAATCGCCTGCACCATTGGTGGCAACGTGGCCGAAAACTCGGGCGGTGTGCACTGCCTTAAATATGGCCTGACGGTGCACAACGTACTCAAGGTCAAGGGCTTCACCATCGAGGGCGAGCCCATCGAGTTCGGCAGCGATGCCCTGGATGCGCCGGGGTACGACTTGCTGGCCGTGTTGGTCGGCAGCGAAGGCATGTTGGCCGTGACCACCGAAGTCACCGTCAAATTGGTGCCCAAACCCCAACTGGCGCGCTGCATCATGGCCAGCTTTGACGACGTGCGCAAAGCTGGTGATGCCGTGGCCGCCGTGATTGCGGCCGGCATCATTCCTGCTGGCCTCGAGATGATGGATGGCCCCATGACCATCGCGGTGGAAGACTTTGTGCACGCGGGGTACGACCTCACGGCTGCGGCCATCTTGCTGTGCGAGAGCGATGGCACACCCGAAGAAGTCGAAGAAGAAATTGGCCGCATGAGCGAGGTGCTGCGCAACTGCGGCGCCACCGCCATCACCGTGAGCCGCGACGAAGCGCAACGCTTGAAGTTTTGGAGCGGCCGCAAAAACGCGTTTCCGGCCTCCGGTCGCATCAGCCCCGATTACATGTGCATGGACTCGACCATTCCACGCAAGCGATTGGCCGACATCTTGCAGGCGATTTCTGAGATGGAAAAGAAATACGCTTTGCGCTGCCTGAACGTCTTTCATGCCGGCGATGGCAATTTGCACCCCCTGATCTTGTTTGATGCAAACGACCCTGACCAGTTGCACCGCTGCGAACAATTTGGTGCCGACATTCTTGAAACCAGTGTGGCCATGGGTGGCACGGTGACGGGCGAGCACGGTGTGGGCATCGAAAAAGTCAACAGCATGTGCGTGCAGTTCAGCGCCGAAGAAAACGAGATGATGTTTGCGGTCAAACGCGCGTTTGACCCGCAGAGTCTGCTCAACCCCGGCAAAGTGATTCCGACGCTGAACCGCTGCGCCGAGTACGGCCGCATGTTGGTGCGGGCGGGAGCCATCAAACACCCTGAGCTTGAGCGGTTCTGAGCCGGCACACTTCTCCCCCAGCCTGAGCGTTCCTCAGGCTTTTTTGAGTCATTTTGGTTGCATGCGCAACCATTCGCGTTTTCACCTGGTTGCGCACGCAACCAAATAACCGTAACATCGCCAGTCAATAACGCCAATGCACCCCAGCCCAACGCGCATGTCCACACCCCTTGACCGCACCCTGACCTACCGCTTGCACCAACTGCACAAGCTGACCGACTCGGACAGCCAGTCGGCCTATCCTGCATACACGGGTTTGTCGATGAGCGATGGCCGGTGCCTGACCACGATTGGCACTTTTGAGCCTTTATCGGTGAAAGAGTTGGCCGAAAAAGCCAACCTGAACAAAGGCCAAGCCAGCCGCGCAGCACAAGCCTTGGTTGACCAAGGCTTGGTGCTCAAAGCCGACCATCCGGGCGATGGCCGCGGCGTGGTGTTGACCCTGCGGCCTGCCGGGCGCAAGGTGTTTGAGCGCGCCATGGCCATGGTGGCGCAACGCAACCAAGACATATTTGGCTGCCTGAGCGCCAAAGAACAAGCCAGCCTGAGCGCCATGTTTGACCGCCTGATTGCGCATGCGCGCCCGGCCGTCGCCACACGCGCTGCTGCCCACCCTTCCCCAACTTGATCGCCATGCACCAGCCCAGCACCGAAGCCCGCCCCTCGCTCTATTACCCATACGAGGTTTTTAAACCTTGGCTGGCATCGGCGCACCCGCCCCAGGCGCGGCAAAAAGTGGTGATCGTGGGGGCCGGCCCTGCCGGCATGGTCACCGCGCTCGAACTGGCCCGCCATGGCGTGGCCAGCGTGGTGTTGTCGGCTGACTTGCAGTTTTCACAAGGGAGCCGCGCCATTTGTTTCACCCGCCGCTCGATGGAGATATTGCAGCAAGTGGGCGTGGCCGATCGCATGACGGAGATCGGTTTGCCCTGGCGTTTTGGCAATTCGTTTTACCGGGGCCAGCGCGTTTTTCGGATGGAAGCGCCGCACGATCCACACGATCGGTTTTTTCCGATCATCAATGTGCAACAACCCTACATGGAGGAGTTTCTGCACGACGCTTGCCAAGCGAATCCACTGATCGACTTTCGCTGGGGCAACAAGCTCAACCACTTGTCGCAAAAAGAGGGTTATGCCGTGCTGGAGGTGGACACCCCAGAAGGCCCCTATGCCCTTGAAAGTGACTGGGTGGTGGCCGCTGACGGCGGCCGGTCGGCCTTGCGCTCGGCCCTGAATTTGCAAATGGAGGGCGCGTCTTACGAGGGTATCTTTGTCATCGCCGACATCAAAATTGACCTGCCTTTGCCGACCGAACGCTTGGCCTATTTTGATCCCGACTGGAACCCCGGCAACACCATCTTGATGCACCGTGAACCCCACGGCATTTGGCGTGTGGACTACCAACTGCCACCCGGCGAAACGCCCGAGGAGGCCTTGCGCCCAGAGTCACTCAAAACCCGCATCAATGCCCAGTTGGCCATGATCGGACACGCCAACACGCCTTGGGAAATGGACTGGTCTTCGGTGTACTCGGCACGCACATTGACGCTGCCCGAGTTTGTGCACGGCAGCGTGATTTTTACCGGGGACGCCGCCCACCTGTTGCCTATTTTTGGCGTGCGTGGGGCCAACACCGCATTTCAAGATGCGCAGTCGCTGGGTTGGCAATTGGGGGCAGTCGTACAAGGTTTGGCCGGCAAGTCCTTGTTGGCCAACCACAGTGCAGAGCGGGTGGGCGCCGCGCGCGAGATCATCACCGAGGCGGGCAAAAGCACGCGCTTCATGGCGCCGCCCAGCGCGGGTTTCAGGTTGCTCCGTGATGCGGTGCTGTCGCTCTCGCTCACGCAAGAATTTGTGCGGCCGCTGTACCACTGGCGCACCTCGCGACCGCACGCGTACACGCATTCGCGCTTGAACTGCCAACAAGATGACAACGCTTTGTTCCAAAACGGTCCAGCGCACGGCGCACCGCCGCAAAACGTGCGCCTTGGCGATGACGATTATTTGTTAGACCATTTGGGCGGTGGCTTTGATTTGCTTTACTTCACCCAAGCTGCGGAACTGCCGGCCAGCCTGCAAACCGTGCTGGCCAACGCGCGCGCCAAGGGCGTGCGCATTCGGGTAACGGCAGTGGGCGCAGGCCATGCCGTGGCGGGTTGCGACCAGACACTGCCCGACGCCGCTGGTGACTTGCGCCAACGTTATGGCATGGCTGTCGAAGGTGCGGCTTATCTGCTGCGACCAGACCAACACATTTGTGCCCGCTGGTTGTCGCTCGAAGCCCCGGCATTGCAGGCGGCTTTGGTCAACGCCTTGCCACAATAAGGAAACCCCATGCCCAACGCCATGAATGCTTCAGCGCCCAGCCTTTCAATCGACGGACTCGAGACCGTTTACGACGCACTGGCCACCGCCATCGATCAAGTGGGTCCCGACAAAGCCTCGCTGTTTTTGGTCAAGTTGGCCTTGCTCAATGCGCAGGCCTTGGGCGACGCGCCGCAATTTCAGCAGCACATTGCCTCTGCCCTGCAAGATCTTTGACTTCACACCGCACACAACACCGAACATCACACCGTAATTATCAGGAGACCCCCATGCTGGTTCAATCTGTTCACCATGTTGCCTACCGTTGCAAAGACGCCAAAGAAACCGTCGAGTGGTACCAAAAGCACCTCGACATGAAGTTTGTGCTGGCGATTGCCGAAAACGAAGTGCCCTCGACCAAAGCGCCTGACCCGTACATGCACATTTTTTTAGATGCGGGGCAAGGCAATATCTTGGCTTTTTTTGAGTTGCCGAACCAAGCCGAAATGGGCCGCGACCCGAACACCCCAGCCTGGGTACAGCACTTGGCCCTGAAAGTTGAATCGCTCGAGGCGCTGCAAGCTGCCAAAGACAAGTTGGTGGCAGGGGGCGTCGAGGTGTTGGGGCCGGTGGACCACACCATTTTCAAGAGCATTTACTTCTTCGACCCCAATGGCCACCGACTCGAGTTGGCCGCCGACTGCGGTACACCTGAGATGATGAAAAAACTCGACGACGTGAAGTGGGACATGCTCGAAGAATGGAGTCAAACCAAACGCGCCCCCAAACATGCCGCGTGGATGCACGACGGCAGCATGAACAACTGAGTTCGGACGATGCTGCAACTGAACGAAACCCACGACCCAACGCTGACCAGTTGGGTGGTCTCGGCCAACACCGCAAACAGCGACTTTCCGATTCAAAACCTGCCCTTTGCGGTGTTCCGGAGGCAAGGCGCTGGTGAAGCTTTTCGCGGCGGCGTGGCCATTGGCGATCAGATCGTGGACTTGGCCGCGGTGCTGAAGGGCAACCACCTTCAAGGCGCAGCGCTTTCTGCGGACCCAACCCAACTGGCGCAAAGGGCTTTGCAGGCCGCAGCGCAAGACCAGTTGAATGCGCTGATGGCGCTGGGTCATGGCGCATGCAGCGCCTTGCGTTTGTCTTTGTCACGCGCTTTGCGCACCGGGGCCGCCGAGTCACACGCGCTGCAAGCCTGCTTGGTGCCGCAAGCCCACGCCGAATACACGGTGCCCGCCCGCATTGGCGACTACACCGACTTCTACACTTCGGTGCACCATGCCACCAACATCGGCAAACAGTTTCGCCCTGACAACCCGCTGTTGCCCAATTACAAGTGGGTGCCCATTGGCTACCATGGTCGCGCCTCCAGCATTGGGGTGTCGGGCCAGCAATTTCGCCGGCCCTGGGGACAAACCATGCCACCCGGTGCCGCCGAACCGGTATTGGGCCCGTGTCAACGGCTGGACATTGAGCTCGAGTTGGGCATTTTTGTGGGCCAAAGCAACGCGCAAGGCGAAGCGGTGGACATCACCGAGGCCGAAGACCATGTCTTTGGCATCACCTTGCTCAACGATTGGTCGGCGCGTGACATTCAGGGATGGGAATACCAACCGCTGGGGCCTTTTTTGTCGAAAAATTTTGCATCGACGGTGTCCCCTTGGGTGGTGACCCTGGAGGCCCTGGCCCCCTTTCGTGTGCCCTTCATGCGTCCGTTCAATGACCCGCAACCGATGGCCTACCTCGATTCGCCACACAACCAACAGGCGGGGGCATTCGACATTCAACTGCAAGTGGGCCTGCAAACCCCCACGATGCGCGCAGCCGGTATGGGCGATGCCACCCTCTGCCGCACCAGCTATCGGCATGCTTATTGGACTGTCGCGCAAATGGTGACCCACCACACCGTGAACGGTTGCAATCTGCAAGCCGGTGATTTGCTGGGCAGTGGCACTTTGTCGGGCCCCACCCTGGACCAAGCCGGGGCCTTGATCGAGTTAACCCAAGGCGGCAAAAACCCGATGACGCTGCCCAATGGCGAACAACGCACCTGGCTTGAAGATGGCGACAGCGTGGTGCTGCGCGGTTGGTGCGAGCGCGCGGGTGCGGTGCGCATTGGTTTTGGTGAATGCAGCGGCACGGTACTGCCCGCCCGCAGGGCAAAAACCTGAAGCGCTCAGCGCTTGCCAAAAATCGCCGTGCCCACCCGCACCAAGGTACTGCCCTCGGCGATGGCGGCGTCCAAGTCGGCGCTCATGCCCATCGACAAGGTGTCCAACGCCAAGCCTTGCTGGTTCAAAGCGTCTAACAGCGCTTTGGCCTGCCGATGGACGGCGCGCATGAGCGCAGGGGTTTCAGCCGGCTCAGGAATCGTCATCAAGCCGCGCAACTGCAAACGCGGCAAAGCGGCCACGGCCTGCGCGAGCGCAGGCAGCTCGTGGGGCGACACCCCCGACTTGGTGCTGCCGCCATCCACATTGACCTGAATACACACCTGCAAGGCGGGCAGGTTCTCGGGGCGTTGCTCGCTCAGGCGTTGTGCAATTTTGAGGCGGTCGATGCTGTGCACCCAGTCAAAATGCTCGGCCACCAAACGGGTTTTGTTGCTCTGAATAGGCCCAATGCAGTGCCATTGCAAAGGCAAATCTCTGAGGGCAGCGATCTTGTCCACGCCTTCTTGAATGTAGTTTTCGCCAAAGGCCCGTTGCCCCGCCGCATGGGCTTGGCGCACAGCTTCTGGGCCCCAAGTTTTGGACACCGCCAGCAGGCTCACGCTGGCAGGATCACGGCCCGCGGTTTGGCAGGCCGCTTGGATGTGCGCGCGCACCTGCGCCAGATTTTCGGCAATGAAAGCATTCATGCCGCAAGCGTACCAAAACCCCAAGCCCTCTTTGTCTCGGAATTGATCGGGTGATGTTGAGTCGGACCGCAACCCTCCTGTCACTTGCCCAAAGAGCCCGAACCACGCAGGCCCTCTGACGGGCTGCTAAATTAGCGTTTTCTCATCAACCCTGCGAGACCCCCATGAGCCAAATTGCCGCCAAAACCTACGAAGCCACCCCCGCCCGCCAAGTCGCCTTTTTGGGTCTGGGTGTGATGGGCTACCCCATGGCAGGCCACCTGGCCCGCGCCGGGCACCATGTCACCGTGTACAACCGCAGCCCCGCCAAAGCCAGCGCATGGGTGGCCGAGTGCCCCGGCAACGCCAGTGCCCCGACCCCTCGCGAGGCGGCCGCAGGCGCTGACATCGTGTTTGCCTGCGTGGGCAACGACGCTGATTTGCGCAGCGTGGTGTTGGGCCCGGATGGCGCCTTTGCCGGCATGAAGCCCGGCGCTGTTTTTGTCGACCACACCACGGCCTCGGCCTCGATAGCGCGTGAGTTGTCCGCTGAAGCCCAAAAGCGTGGCCTGCACTTCATCGATGCCCCCGTCTCTGGCGGACAAGCCGGCGCACAAAATGGCATGCTCACCGTGATGTGCGGTGGCGACACTGCGGCCTTTGAGCAAGTGAAACCCGCCGCCATGGCTTTCTCTCGCGCCTTCACCTTGCTGGGTGAGTCCGGCGCTGGTCAACTCGCCAAAATGGTCAACCAAATTTGCATCGCCGGACTGGTGCAGGGCCTCTCTGAAGCGGTGGCTTTTGGCCAGCAGGCAGGCTTGGACATGCACCAAGTGCTGGAGGTGATTGGCAAGGGCGCAGCCCAAAGCTGGCAACTCGACAACCGCGGCAAGACCATGGCCGACGACAAGTTTGATTTCGGTTTTGCGGTGGACTGGATGCGCAAAGATCTGGGCTTGGTGTTGGACGAGGCCAAGCGCAATGGCGCCCGGTTGCCCGTGACCGCGCTGGTGGACCAGTTTTATGCCGATGTGCAAAAAATGGGCGGAGGCCGCTGGGACACCTCCAGCCTGATCCGTCGCCTGCGCTGAGCACAGCACCCCAAAGCAAAAGAGCGACCCTCGGGTCGCTCTTTTTTTGTCTGAGGCTGGCTTACTTTGACAGGGGCGGCTGACTCAGGCGTTTGAGTTCTTCTTCAGAAATTTCATCAAACACGCGCACCACTTTGGTCACCCCACCAATGCCGCGCACGATGTCGCTGGCACGTTTGGCTTCACGCGCCGTGACCCGGCCCATGAGGTACACCGCACCGCGCTCGGTGACCACCTTGATGGCGTTCACTTGCAGGTCTTTGGCATCGATAAAGGCCGCCTTGGCTTGGCTGGTGATCACCACGTCTTTGGAGCGCTGGGTCAGGCTGCTGGGCGGCGCCACGACCAAGTCGTTCACGATCGACTGGACGTTTTCTTGGCTTTGCGCCAACTTTTCAGCACGTTCTTTGTCGGCTTGGCTGCGCGCTTCGCCAGTAAGCAACACTTTGCGGTTGAAGCTGGTGACGTTCAGGTGCACGCGCTCACCCAAGTCTTTGCGCACCGCGCTGGCCACCTTCAGCTCGATCGCCTCGTCTTCTACTTGTGCACCTGCAGTGCGACGGTCAGTGGCCACCACGCCGGTCATCACCGCACCGCCGACGATGAGGGGCGCGCATCCAGACAAACCCACCAGCGCGGTGGCCAAAATGGCACCTGACAAAACCAACGATTGAAGATTGCGATTCATTTAAAGAGGCTCCTGTTCACCCAACAACTGGGTATCAATTCCATCACACAGACAGTGCAACACCAAGTGTTGCACCTCACGAATGCGTGCCACCCGCTCGTGGGGCACACACACATGCACATCGGTCTCGCGCAATTGACGCGAGAGGGCTCCCCCCTGACGGCCAGTCAGGGCCACCACCGTCATCTCGCGCTCATGGGCCGCTTGGACAGCCGAAAGCAGCGCAGGTTCTGCACCATCGGCGCTGATCAAGATCAGCACATCGCCGGTGTGCCCCAAAGCTCTGACTTGGTGGGCCAAGCCCAGGTCCTCTGACCACAGACTGGCCATCATGGCATCGGCCGACAAGGCCAACGCCGACAAACCGGGCCGCTCACGCTCAAAACCACCCAACAACAAACTGGCCAAATACTGCGCCAAACCGGTCGATGTGCCCAAGCCTGCGGTCAATACTTTGCCGCCGCCCGTGACACACGCCAACACCGCTTGCACAGCCGCATCGACCGGCTTGGCCAAGCCCTCGGCCACCTGGTAATGCAGGTCGGCGCTGTCGATGAAATGCTGTTGAATACGCAGGTCTAACATGGCTTGAATGATAACCCCGTCACATGACGTTACGCCCCAACAACCCCGCAAGAAAAAGCCAATGGCACACCCGGGCTTTGGGGCCTAACTGGCATCAAAGGCCGCCTGCAACCAGCGAAGTCCCGAAGCCTCCAAGGTCACCACATCAAAGCGGGCGGGTGGCAAACGCCGCCAGCGCAACAAATAGTGCTGCGCCGCAAAGACAATGCGCCGCCGCTTTTGTGCAGAAACAGAGGCCGCAGCGCCGCCAAAGTCTGTGCGGCTGCGTTTTCTGACCTCGACAAACACCACGGTGCCGTCGTTCATTTGCATGATCAGGTCTATTTCGCCACCCCCTCGGCCCGGGGTCCGATAATTGCGCTGCAACAAGCGCAGACCTTGCGCCTGTAAATAGGCCAGCGCCTCGTCTTCGCCCGCATCGCCGCGGGCCTTGGCGGTCTGGCCCACCGTCTCTTTTTTGAGGAATTGCATTGACTCCGTCTCCCTTGTCAGCCTCGTTTGCCAAAGCCCTGGAAGCTGCCGATGAAGCAGCCGGCTCGCAAAACTACCCGACCCACACACTGTATGTCGTGGCCACACCCATTGGCAACTTGGGCGACATCAGCCTGCGCGCGCTGCATGTGCTGGGCAAGGTCGATGTGGTGGCCTGCGAAGACACGCGCCACACCCAGCAACTTTTGCGCGCTTACGGCCTTGAGCGACCCGGCGCACAACTGCTGGCGGTGCACCAGCACAACGAAGCCGAAGCCGCGCAAAGCGTCATCGCTCGCCTGTCAGAAGGTGCCCGCGTGGCCTATGTGAGCGATGCCGGCACTCCGGCGGTGAGCGATCCCGGTGCGCGTTTGGTGGCCGCCGTGCGGCAAGCGGGTTGGCGCGTGTTGCCCTTGCCCGGCGCAAGCAGCGTCACCACCGCCCTGAGTGCCTCGGGCATGACGGGTGAGCACGGTTTTGTGTTTGCCGGCTTTTTGCCCAGCAAATCGGGCGAGCGGCAACAAGCGGTGCTGCAACTGGCGCAAGAAAGCCGCGCAGTGGTGCTGCTGGAAGCGCCGCACCGCATTGAGGCCCTGGCGCAAGCACTGGCCACCTTGGGTGAGAGGCGCGTCACGCTGGGGCGCGAATTGACCAAACAGTTTGAGCAAATTGAAACCCTGAGCGCCGCGGCACTGCCCGGCTGGTTGGCTGAAAAGCCAGATCGGCAACGTGGTGAGTTTGTGTTGGTGGTGCACGATGCCCCGGTGGCCGAAGGGTCGGGCGAAGGGCTGCGTGTGCTGCAATTGTTGTTGCCCGAATTGCCGCTGAAAACCGCCGTCAAATTGGCGGCCGAAATTTCAGGCGAATCGAAAAACGACCTGTATGACCAGGCCTTGGCTCTGAAGAAAGCGCCCAAGCCCGAGTGATGCTTCAGCGCTGGCCGACTGCGTTCTTCGTTAGCGTACTTCGTTAGCGCTCTTCATTAGCGTTTTTCAGCCGCCTTCCGCTTGCGCACCTAACGCTTGCGCAAGCCCAGCCACATGACCGTGGCCACCACCACCAATGCGCCAACCACCTGCACCGGGGCAATCGATTGGCCCAGCAACGCCCATGCCAGCACCAAGGCAAAAACGGGCTCGACATTCATGATGGCCGAATTGCCCACCACACCCAATTTGGGCAACACGGTGAACATGATGGTGAACGCGGTGCCGTACAAAAACGTCAACGCCCCCAAGCCCCACCAACCCAAAGGCGCGTTGGGCAAATGCAAACCACTTTGACTGAACGCCACCACCCCCGCCAGCACAGCAACTGTGGACATGGTGGTGAAGGTGCGAAGTCGCCCATCGACCTCGGCCGCTTCGTGTTGCGTGATCACCAGGGCCAGCCCAAAGGTGGTGGACGCCGCCAACGCAAAGGCCACACCCACGCCAATTTGCCCCCAATGCTGCGCCGCGCCCAAACCCGATGCAGCACCCAACACGTCCAACGCCAAAGCCAAGCCCAACAACAACACCGGCATGGCCCACAACACCGCCCGCTCAGGGCGATGCCCGTACAGCAAACGCGCCCACAAGGCGGTCGTCAAGGGGTAAGTGTTGAAACCCAACAAAGCCAAAGCCACCGGCAAACGCGCCACCGACGAGTAAAGACACACGCTTTGCACCGCGATCAAGGCGCCAATCACGAGCAGATTTTTTTGCTGCCGTCCGGACAACTTGAAAGACACTTTTTGTTGCCAAAGAATCAAGGCCACCACCACGGCTGTGACGGCGCTGCGAAACACCACCGCCGTCACCACATCCACGCCGTGGTTAAAAGCGGTGCGAGCCGCCACGTGGTTGGCGCCCATCATCAAGGCGATCAACAACAAAATGAAAAAGCCGGTCAGACTCAATCGCTGCACAGTCGCCTTGGCATCGGATGAAGAGGTCATGGGTTCAGGTTTCAGGGGTGGGGCGTGGCGCCATAAAGTCCCAAGCCCTGCGCATGCAAGCGGCTCAAGCCCAGCAAGACATCGGTCAGTGGGGTGGGCACTTGGGTGAGTTGCCCCAACTCGCGCACCGCGCTGACCAAGGCATCGAGTTCGACCGGTTTGCCCGACGTCACGTCTTGCAACATGGAGGTGCGAAACGCCCCCAGTTTGCGGGTGACGGCATGGCGGTCTTCGGGCTCTTGCGCGATCTCGATGCCCATCTTGGCACCAATGGACTTGGCCTCAAGCATGACGCCCGAGATGAAGTCGCGGACCAAGGGGTCGTCCAAAATGCGGTCGGTGGTGGCCCCGGTCATCGCGCTGATGGGGTTAACCGTCATGTTGCCCCAGAGCTTGTACCAAATGTCTTTTTGAATTTGTGCCGACACGGTGGCATTGAAGCCCGCTTGGCGCAACAGCGCATGCAAAGCTTGCACACGCGGGGTCAACGCCCCCGAAGGTTCGCCCACAATCAGGCCATCGCCAAAGTGGTGGCGCACCACGCCGGGCGCATCGGTCGAGCAACTGGCGTGCACCACACACCCCACGATGTGCGCGGCCGGCAGAGCTTGGGCAATCTCGCCGCCAGGATCGACCGCATGGAGTGCGCGGCCAGCCACAGGCCCGCCAAACCCCTGCAAAAACCACCAAGGCACCCCATTCATGGCGGTCAGCACCACGGTGTGAGGTCCCAGCAATGGTTGCACCTGCTGGGCCACCGCCCCCAACGCAGGCGCCTTGACGGAGATGATCACCAAGTCTTGTTCGCCCAGCTCTGCGGCATCGCTGACCGCTTGCACCGGCACCTGTAAGCACTGCCCACCTTGCTGCAACTGCAGGCCATTTTTTTTCAATGCAGCCAGCGTTTCGCCCCGCGCCAGCACCCCCAACTTCGGGGCCAGCGTTTCACCGGTGCCAGTCTGATCATTGTTGCCGTTGTTGGCCTTTGCAACGGCTTGGGCCACATGCGCGCCCATCCAGCCGCCAATGGCGCCGGCGCCCACGATGGTGATTTTTTTGAATGGCAGCTCGCTCATGCGCGCCACCCGGTGTCTTGTCGGTCCATCTGCCGCACCAAGGCTTCAAACACATCTTGGCCTGCGCCATGGTGGGGGTTGAATTGCAGCGCATCACGCGTGCACTTGGCTGCCACCGCAGCGGGCACGGGCAGGGGCGCGCCCATGCTGAGGGTGGCCAACTGGATTTCGCAGGCACGCTGCAGGGTCCACAAAATGGCAAAGGTTTGCGGCAAGGTTTGGCCCCAAGACAGCAAGCCGTGGTTGCGCAAAATCACCGCAGGTTTTTGGCCGACACTTTGCAAGACACGCGGCCCCTCCCCTGCATGAATGGTGATGCCCTCAAAGTCATGGTAGGCCACCATGTCGTGTAACTGGGCCGAGTAAAAGTTGCTTTGCGACAACCCTTCCGGCAAACACGCCACAGCCACGCCAGCGGTGGTGTGGGTGTGCATCACGCAGTGCGCCCCATCAATGCCGCCATGCAAGGTGGCGTGCACCACAAACCCTGCTGGATTGACCTTGTAGGGCGAGCCGTCCAACACCTCACCTTGCAAATTGATTTTGACCAAATTGCTGGCCGTGACTTCGCTGTAATGCAAGCCAAAGGGGTTGATCAAAAAATGTTTTTCGCCCCCCGTGACGCTGTCAGGCAAGCGCAACGTGATGTGGTTGTAGATCATCTCGGTCCAGCCGAGCATGGCAAACACGCGGTAGCAGGCGGCCAACTGCAAACGGGCCTGCCACTCGTCGGGGTGGACACGCGCCTGCAATGAGGGCACCACGGGTTGGGGCGTTGGAAACATGGGCAACTCCAGTCGTTGTGCTGTCAGTAAGTGGCGCCGCGCGAAGTGGCGTTGTCGGCGACGTTGGCATGGGCTTTGAAGTGCGCCGCCAACTCGGTGGTCTGTCGCATCAAGATTTGAGTGTCTAGACCGACCGCGACAAAGACCGCGCCCATCGCCAAATACTGTGCGGCCAAAGCGCGGTCGGGGGTGAGGATGCCGGGGGCTTTGCCCGCTTGCAAGATGCGGGCGATGGCATCGGCGATCGCAGCTTGCACTTGGGGGTGCGCGGCATTGCCCACATGGCCCATGGAAGCCGACAAGTCAGCGGGGCCAATGAAGACACCGTCCACGCCGGGCGTCGCGGCAATGGCGTCGAGGTTTTGCAGCCCCGCCAGCGATTCAACTTGCACGATGAGGCACACCTCTTCGTTGGCACGCTTGAAGTAATCGGGGTAATGCCCCCAACGCGAAGCACGCGCACCCGCCATGCCGCGGATGCCGCCCAAGCCATCGTCTTGCGGATAAAGCATGGCCTGCACCAGTTGTGCCGCTTGCGCCGCCGTGTCGACCATGGGCACCAGAATGTTTTGCGCACCCAAGTCCAGGTACTGTTTGATGAGCGCGGTCTCGCCCACCGGCACACGCGCGACCGGATGACTGACCGGATAAGCGGCGAGGGTTTGCAACTGCGCTTGGATGCTGCGCAGGTCGTTCGGTGCATGTTCGCCATCGATCACCAACCAGTCGAATCCAGCCAAGGCACAGATCTCGGCGGTGTACGCACTGGCCAAGCCCATCCACAACCCGATTTGAGGACGGCGCTCGCGAAGGGCTTGCTTGAAAGTGTTCACGGGTGTCAGCATGGTGTGGGGTCCTGTGTGAATGCGCCACGGCCTGTCATGGCCGGATGAGCGAATTGGGCGATGTGGCAAAGCGCAGCGCCTCTGATCCCATGCCGCCAAACCGGCCGCAACAGGCACCTGCCCACTCTGCTAACTCTGACTAAAGAAAAGACATCAAACAAATCGAAACTCCAGTTTGCCCAAGGGCCCGTAATCTGCGTCGAAGACGTCGCCCACCTTGGCGGGCGCAGGCTTGGTGAATGAGCCGGCCAGCACGATTTCGCCGGCTTGCAAATGCTCACCCCACGGCGCGAGTTTGTTGGCCAGCCAAGCGATGCCAACCGCTGGATGTCCTTGCACACCGGCTGCCAAACCGGTTTCTTCAACCACGCCGTTTTGGCGCAATATCGCACCGCACCATGGCAGGTCGGTGGTCAAGGGGTCCACCTGTTTAGCCCCCAACACAATGCCTGCGTTGGCGGCGTTGTCGCTGATGGTGTCGTAGACCTTGCGCATGACTTGGGTGTGGCGGTCAAATTGCTCAATGCGCGCGTCAATGATCTCGATCGCGGGGGTCACATAGGCCGTGGCTGCCAACACCTCTGCCACGGTGACATTGGGGCCTCGCAGTTCTTTTTTGAGGATGAAGGCCAACTCCACTTCGACACGAGGCGCGATGAAATGGCTGTGCGGGATGTCCAACACTTGGCCCGGCGTGCAGGTGTAGAGCATGTCGTCGAGCAAAGTGCCGTAATCGGGCTCGTCGATTTGGCTTGAGACCTGCATCGCGCGGCTGGTGAGGCCAATTTTGTGGCCGATCATTTTTCGGCCTTCGGCCAACTTGATCTGCATCCAAGCTCGGTTGATGCGGTAACCGTCTTCGATCGTCATGCCTGCAAAACGCTTGGAGAAGTGCTCGATCTGCGTGCGCGATTTTTCGGACTGGTTCAGCTCGTGTGCCAGCTGTTGAATCTGCTCTTCTGAAAACACCGACATGGTTCAGGCCTTGTTGAATAGGGGATGCAGGTTGCTGTGCTTGGCGTCAAACACTTCGGGGCCCACATCGATTTGCAGCGTGATGCCGATGTGGCGCTGCGCCATGACCGGCGCAATGAACGCCTTGGCCACTTCCAGCAAGTTCTGGCCAGCCCGCTGCTGCATGGCCTCGCTGCGGCCGCGGCCCATGCGCAGGTTCAGGTAAACAAAAGCGTAATCGCCCGTCCCGCCAGCGGCTTGTCCGGCTGCGCCGCCATCGGCCACGGCGTAATGCGGCGCGGGGTAGGCCAGCACACGGGTGCCACCGGTTGGAAACACGGCTTGGCCCGCCTCGTCTTTCACGCCGAGCATGGCATCGGCCAGTTGGCGACACAGCGTGGTCATGTTGACCTCGTGGTCCAGTTGGCCGGTATAGAGAATCACAAGATGCGGCATAGGGCCCTCACACTTTACAAACGGGTGCTGATGGCGGTGTAGCCCTCAGCTTGGCTGGCCACCGGACCGGGCACTTGCGACCCGTCTTGCGCGGTCACTTCAAAAATGGCATTGAGCTGGCCCGTGCCACTGGCGCCAAAGTACGGGGTGACCATGTCGACGGCACCGTCGTAGCCGGTCCAGCCCAAGGCGCCCAACAGCATCGCAGTGTCGTGCATGAAGCCTTCACCGTGGCCTTTGCTGGCGTATTCGGGCAGCATCTCGCAAAAGGCTTTCCATTCGCGGTTCGCCCACATCTGCAGCACCTGTTTGTCGAGTTGCTCTAGGAAGGGACTCCAAATTTTGTGGGCAAATTCGGGGGCCAAACCGTTTTGCGCAAAGCGGTGGCTGAGCGAGCCACTGGCCAAAAACGCCACCTTGCCGTCGTAATGTTTTTCGACCGCCTCGCGCATGGCCCAACCCAAGCGTGCGCTGTCGTTCAGGTAATGCACCATGCACAGCGCCGAGACCGAGACCACCTTGAAGTGCTGGTCTTCGTTCATGTAGCGCAGGGGCACCAAGGTGCCGTACTCGGGGTCCAGCGTGGTGTTGTCGTGCGCCAAGGTTTCGACACCGTGCGCGTTGGCCACTTTGGCCAGCAGGTGGCCCAGCGCGGGGTTGCCCGGTGACTCAAACGCCATGTGGTTGATGAAGTGCGGCAGTTCGTTGCTGGTGTAGCTGCCCTTGAAGTGCGGCGCGCAGTTGATGTGGTAATTCGCGTTGACCAGCCAATGCGTGTCAAACACCACCAGCGTGTCCACGCCCAGCGCGCGGCAGCGGCGGCTGATTTCTTTGTGGCCGTCGATGGCGCTTTGCCGAGTGCCAAAACGCGGCCCCGGAATTTCGCTCAGGTACATGCTGGGCACATGGGTGATTTTGGCCGCGAGGGCAAGTTGTCCCATGCTCAAACTCCCCAATGCGGAATATGGTGGCTGCCCATGCTGACGGCCACGTTTTTGGGCTCACAAAAGACTTCGTAACTCCAGGTGCCGCCCTCTCGGCCAGTGCCACTGGCCTTGGTGCCACCAAAGGGCTGTCGCAAGTCGCGCACATTTTGGCTGTTCACAAAACACATGCCCGCCTCTACCGCTGCAGCCACCCGGTGAGCTCGGCCAATGTTTTCGGTCCAGACATAGCTGGACAAGCCGTATTCGATGTCGTTGGCTTTTTCGATGGCATCGACCTCGTCTTTGAATGGGATGAGGCAAGCCACCGGACCAAAGATTTCTTCTTGCGCAATGCGCATGCGGTTGTCGACATCGGCAAAAACGGTGGGCCAGACAAAGTTGCCTTTTTGCAGGTGCGCTGGCAAATCGGCGACGTAGCCCGGTTGCCCCAAGCCGCCACACAACAAGGTTGCGCCCTCTTGGGGTCCGAGTTCGATGTAGCTGCGCACTTTGGCCAAATGGGCGGGGCTGATCATCGGACCGATGGTGGTTTTTTCGTCGAGCGGGTCGCCCACCACGATGCGCTTGGCGCGCTCAGCAAACTTGCTGGCAAAGTCGGCGTAAATGCTTTGCTGCACCAAGATGCGGCTGCCTGCGGTGCAACGCTCACCGTTGTTGCTGAAGATCATGAAGAGCGCAGCGTCCAATGCGCGGTCCAAATC
The DNA here is from genome assembly GCA_046047055.1 of Pseudomonadota bacterium. Taxonomy (GTDB): domain Bacteria; phylum Pseudomonadota; class Gammaproteobacteria; order Burkholderiales; family Burkholderiaceae_C; genus Limnohabitans_A. The sequence continues at coordinate 62,740 of JBJOIR010000002.1, forward strand.
GGCGTCTTCAAAAATCACAAACGGACTTTTGCCACCCAACTCCATGCTGAACTTTTTAAGGCCTGCGCTTTGCACAATGCGGTTGCCTGTGACGGTAGAGCCCGTGAACGAAATGGCGCGAACATCGCGGTGAGAGACCAAGGGCTCGCCCGCTTCTTTGCCGAAGCCGTGCACGATGTTGAGCACGCCTGCGGGCACACCCGCTTCCAGCGCCAACTCGCCCAAACGGGCAGCGGTCATGGGCGACAACTCGCTCATCTTGAGCACCGCAGTGTTGCCAAAGGCCAGGCACGGCGCGACCTTCCAAGTGGCTGTCATGAAGGGCACGTTCCACGGGCTGATCAAGGCACACACGCCCACGGGGTGAAACAAGGTGTAGTTCAGGTGCGTGGGCGTGGGGTAGGTGTGGCCGTCCACACGGGTGCACATTTCGGCAAAGTAATGAAAGTTGTCGGCCGCCCGCGGCACCAATTGCTTGCCGGTCTGGCTGATCGTTTGGCCGCAGTCGCGGGTTTCGGTTTGGGCAATTTCGGGCACGTGTTGGGTGATCAGATCGCCCAATTTGCGCATGATTTTGGCGCGCTCAGTGGCAGGTGTCGCTGCCCATTTGGGAAAGGCTGCGTGGGCTGCAGCCACAGCGGCATTGACTTCGGCTTCGCCACCCGAAGCCACTTCGGCCAACACCTCTTGAGTGGCAGGGTTGACGGTTTCAAAGTACTGCTGGCCAGCGACACTGTGCCCGTTGATGAGGTGGTTGATTTTCATGGTCATGTCGGTGCTTTTGGAAAGGCTCATGCGGGGACAAGGGTGTTGGTGAGTGCGCCAAGGCCTTCGATCTCGGTCACCACCACATCGCCGGGGTTCACGTTGACGATGCCATCGGGCGTGCCGGTCAGGATCACATCGCCCGGATTGAGCGTCATGAAGCTGCTGAAGTATTCGATCAGGGTGGGCACATCAAACACCATGTCGGCGGTGGTGCCGCGTTGCGTCACCTTGCCGTTGACCGTAGTTTGCAGTTGAAGTGCCATCGGGTTGGGCACATCGACCGCGTCCACCAACCAAGGTCCAATGGGGGTGCAGGTGTCTCTGTTTTTCACGCGCAGGTTGGGGCGGTACCAGTTCTCAAGGTAGTCGCGAATCGCATAATCGTTGGCCACGCTGTAGCCTGCAATGTGGTCATACGCATCGGCCTTTTTCACGCGGCGCGAGGTTCGCCCAATCACCACGGCCAACTCGCACTCGTAGTGCATGTAGGCCGCGTTGGCCGGCCGGTGGGTGAGTGCGCGATGCCCTATCAGTGCGGCTTCGCCTTTGACAAAAGCCAAGGGTTCTTCGGGCGCTTTGAAGGCCAGCTCTTTGGCATGGTCGGCATAGTTGAGGCCCAAGGCGATGACGGTGCGCGCTTGGGGCACGGGCGCCAACGGCGGCAACCAAACCACCTCGTCAAAGCTGACCCGATGGCCGGCATGTGGCCCTTGCACAATGCGCAACTGGCCATCTGATTCAACCGCGCTTTGGACAGCGCCAGCCCAAGCAATGCGTGCGTGTTTCATGCGGCGCTCCTCACGCGTGTGGTCAACGTGAAAAAACCTGGTGCAGAAATGTCGATCTGGTCACCGGGTTGGGCACGCGGGCGCGTGCCATCGGCCAAGCAGTCAGACCCCACCATCAACACATCGCCCGGCTGCAAGGTCATGAACTCAGACACATCGGCCAGCAGGGTGGGCAGTGACCGCACCAGATGGGCAAGGTCCACGGTTTGAACAAGCTCACCGTTGCGGCGCACCTCGATCTTTAGTGCAGCCCAATCGGGCAGCGCCCCTAAAGTGGGTTGTTGCGGCAAGGCCAAAAACCCGTCGCGGCAGCGCGCCTTGACGGGCGGGCGGTAATAGCTGGTGTGCGGCACCGCCCAATCGTTCAGCAGCACGGCAGCCGCCACTTGACCGTTTTGCCCAATGACCAAGCCCAAAGTGGCGCCGATGTCGACCTCCGTCACGCCGTCTTGCAGCACCAAGTCGTGTCCGGCCGGGCCCAACGTGTTGGCCGTTTTGACATACAGCACAGGGGCTTGGGGCGCGGCTTTGTAGGGGTCTTGCGACATTTTTGGCGCCCACACATCCCACTCTCGGCGGAAGTTGAGCAAGGTGCCATAGACCGTGCCCTGCGGTTGCCAAGGTTGTGTGGGCACTTGGGGGGTTTGCATGGTTCAGTCCTCCGTCATCTCGTGGCCCACTTCGGCCGCGTCGGTGTCCGCCTCGGCCTCTGGGTTTGCGCCGGGTATCTCTAATGCGATCACTTGGTCCAACAAGTCGTACAGCGCGCTGAGTTTGGTTTTGCCCAACTGCTGCTCCATCCAAACGTAATGCGCTTCAATGGTTTGCGACAAAGCCTGTACTTTGGTCAACCCCTCGGCAGTGGCGCGCACCACGCTGCGGCGGGCATCTTGCGGGCAGCGCTGACGCTCAATCAGGCCATCGCGCTCCATGCGGGCCAACACCCCCGTGAGGCTCGGACCCAACAAATAAGCCTCGCGAGCGACACGCCCAGTTTCGATGCCCCATGACTCTTCCGCATGTTCCCCCAACACGCGCAACACGCGCCACTGCTGGTCAGACAGGCCATGCTCTCGCAAAGCGGGTCGGGTGTGCAACATGACGGCCTCGCGTGCCTCCAGCAAAAGCCGAGGCAGGTTGCGGTGGGCAAAAGAGGGTTTGGATGTCATTTATTTAACATGTTAAATGAATTCGCTTCCGTGGACATCCGGGTTTGCACTGAATCCAGGCGTCAAGGCGCCATGGGGTTTGGTGCGCCCTCGACCAGGCTTTTCCCATAAGATGCCGGCCACTGGAGTGCGCAAGCAGCACCCACCTCAATTAGCAAGCATGACCATGACCCTTGACAGCCGATGGACCCCCGAATTGCCTTGCGTGGTGCAGGCGCCCATGGCCGGTGTGCAAGACCACCGGCTGGCGATGGCGGTGTGCGAAGCCGGTGGCCTCGGCTCTCTGGCTGCGGCGATGCTCAGCCCGACAGACTTAGAGCGCGAGTTACAAGCCCTGCAAGATGGCACTCAGCGCCCCTACAACGTCAACTTTTTTTGCCACGCTCCGCCTAAGCCTGACGCCCAGGCACTGGACCGATGGCGCAGCGCCCTGACCCCTTACTACGCGTCTTTCGGACTGACGCCGGCCACCGCCGCCCCCGGGGCCACACGCGTGCCCTTCAACCACGAAGCGGCCGATGTGCTGGAGGCCTTTCGCCCTGCGGTGATCAGCTTCCACTTTGGCTTGCCCGCGCCCGACCTCTTGTCGCGGGTCAAAAGCTGGGGCAGCGTGGTGGTGTCGTCGGCCACGACTGTGCCCGAAGCCCTGTGGCTCGAAGCACATGGGGTGGACGCCATCATTGCCCAAGGCCTCGAGGCAGGGGGTCATCGGGGGATGTTTTTGAGCGAGGACTTGAACACCCAAATGGGCACCTTCGCTTTGTTACCGCAGGTGGTGCAAGCCACCCGCTTGCCGGTGATTGCGGCAGGGGGTATTGCCACCCCAGCCGCTGTCGCGGCGGCCAAAGCACTGGGCGCGGCCGCGGTTCAGGTGGGCAGCGCCTATTTGTGCAGCGACGAGGCCACCACCAGCGCCATGCACCGAGCAGCCCTGCAATCAGAGGCGGCGCAACACACCGCCCTGACGCGCTTGTTCACAGGCCGGCCAGCGCGAGGCATCGTCAACCGCGTGATGCGCGAAATGGGCCCAATGAACCCCACGGCGCCTGCTTTTCCGTTGGCCACCGCCGACTTGGCGCCCCTGCGCGCCGCAGCGGAAGCCCAAGGCCGCAACGATTTCACACCGATGTGGGCGGGACAAAACGCCGGGGCTTGTGAAGCCCGCTCGGCCCGAGACATCACACGCGATTTTTTGCACGCCTGGCGCACTGCTTGAGCCTCGCGCTCAGGCACACTTGCACCCCATGGCCAAAGACAAATCTATTTTTACCTGCACCGAATGTGGTGGCACCAGCGCGCGCTGGATGGGCAAATGCCCCAGTTGCAACGCATGGAACACGCTGATCGAAAGCGCCCCTGAGGCCGCCAGCGGCGGCAAAAATCGCTTGGGCTCAGCGCAATACCAAGCACTGGCCCCCACCAGCGAAGTGTTGCCGTTGTCGCAAATTGAAGCCGCTGACTTTGACCGTCACCCCACCGGCATCGAAGAGCTTGACCGTGTGTTGGGCGGTGGCATGGTCGAAGGCGGGGTGGTGCTGATTGGCGGCGACCCCGGCATCGGCAAATCGACCCTGTTGCTGCAAGCGGTAGATGCCCTGCAACGCAGCGGCATGAACACCCTGTATGTGACGGGCGAAGAGAGCGGCGCGCAAGTGGCCATGCGCTCGCGCCGCTTGGGTCTGCCCGACTCGCAAGTGCCGGTGTTGCCGGAGATTCAGCTCGAAAAAATTCTGCACACCTTGCAGTCTCGCCAACCCAACATTGCCATCATCGACTCTATTCAGACAGTGTATTCGGACCAGTTAACCTCTGCGCCCGGCTCGGTCGCCCAAGTGCGCGAGTGCGCTGCGCACCTCACGCGAACCGCCAAAGCCACCGGCACCACCATTGTGTTGGTCGGCCACGTCACCAAAGAAGGTGCGCTGGCAGGGCCCCGCGTGCTGGAGCACATGGTCGACACGGTGCTGTACTTTGAAGGCGACACGCATTCCAACTTCCGCTTAATTCGCGCCATCAAAAACCGCTTTGGTGCGGTCAATGAAATCGGCGTGTTTGCCATGACCGAAAAAGGCCTGAAGGGCGTGAGCAACCCGAGCGCCATTTTCCTCAGCCAACACAGTGAACCTGTGCCGGGCAGTTGCGTCATGGTCACGCTGGAGGGCACGCGGCCCATGTTGGTTGAAATTCAGGCCTTGGTCGACTCGGGCGGACCGAGCCCAAGGCGCTTGAGTGTGGGCTTGGAACGCGACCGCTTGGCCATGTTGTTGGCCGTGTTGCACCGCCATGCAGGTGTGGCGTGCATGGACCAAGATGTGTTTGTGAATGCGGTGGGGGGCGTGCACATTCGGGAACCCGCCGCCGACTTGGCCGTGATGCTGGCCATCACCAGCAGCTTGCGCGGCAAGCCCTTACCCAAGGGCTTCATTGCCTTTGGCGAGGTGGGTTTGGCTGGCGAAGTGCGGCCTGCACCGCGCGGCCAAGAACGGCTGAAAGAAGCCGCAAAATTGGGTTTCAAAACCGCCGTGGTGCCCAAAGCCAACATGCCCAAAAAAGGCGACAAAGCGTTTGAAGGCCTCACCGTCTACCCGGTTGAGCGCATCGAAGAAGCCATGCAAGTGGTGCGGGGACTGGACTGAACACTCAGTGTCGGTGCTTCATAGCTCGCAGGCAATAAATTAACCGCTGAATGGCATTGCCAAAGCGCCAGGCAAAAGCTGGCAAACGCCTAAACCAACGAAAGCGCATGTTTCGGTCTGTCGGAGAGTTGATGGTCGATACGACTTGCTGATCATGCAACGCAACATAGGGCAGCAGGGAGCGAACTTTCAACCCCCAATACCACCCTCTGTCGTACTCGTGGTCAAAAGGCAGACGCATGGGCAACAACCGACTGGTCATGTTTTGAACCGCAATGCGATTGATGACATAGGCGCTTGCGCCCGTGCATTTGGATAACATGGCCACCAATCGGCAATTCCCATTTAACTCCGCCGTGGTGACTGGCGTACCACGGTGTACTCCCGAGAGCTTTACCAAATCCCAGTCAGCCGAATGGTCTGCCAAGGCCTGCAATGCCGCAGGCAGATCACATTTCAAATCCACATCGTCTTCGAGAATTAAACAATATTTAAACGGGGAAGACTGAAAACGTTCAAAGGCCCGGACATGCGACACATAGCAACCTAACTCACCCTGCAAGGGCATTTTTCCATGTCGTCGACCAAATTCCTGCAGGTCCAGCAAGGCCGGGGCATTCAAAGACAATGAACGACCATCCACCGCATCTAATCGCTCCCATCGCAAATCCAAGCGATTCAATTGCTCGGTTATTTTTTGGAGTCGAAGCGGAGCACGATCCAAATTGATCACCAGGATCATGAAATCATTGAGGTTCATGGCCGTTATTATCTGAAAGTTGATTTTTCTCTTTTCCCCATGAATTTTTCCAAAATTTTGGCGCCCGCCGCCATCGTTGTTTTCACCATCGGGGCTTGGCAAGCATTTCAGTGGGCAGGCATAGCCCTGGCCGTTGGCGGCGTGGTCATGTGGGTGTTGTTGCACTTTACGCGCCTGATCACCATCCTCAAAAAAGCCGCTGACCGGCCGATTGGCCATGTGGCCAGCGCCGTCATGCTGAATGCCAAACTCAAAAAAGGCGCCTCGCTCATGCATGTGATCGCCATGACGCGGTCACTCGGACAATTGCAAAGCCCCAAAGACGAGCAGCCCGAAATCTTCAGCTGGACCGACGCCAGCGAGTCCACTGTGACCTGTACTTTTGTGGGCGGCAAATTGAGCGATTGGCAGTTGCAACGGCCCGCCGCCTTGACCGAGTCGAGCCCCTCCGTTTGATTCTGGGGTGCGGGCCACGGCCACTTTGAGCCACCCCCTGCCCCTCTGGGCGCAAGCCTTAAAATGTGTTTTTTTAGCTGCATCCCCCCACTTTCAAGGACACTTCGATGAGCGTTGTCATCCCCTCCATGTCTGACCGTGACGGCAAAATCTGGATGGACGGCCAGATGGTCGATTGGCGCGACGCCAAGATCCACGTGTTGAGCCACACCCTGCACTACGGTTGCGGCGCATTTGAAGGCGTGCGCGCCTACAAAACCGAGCAAGGCACCGCGATCTTCCGTTTGCAAGAGCACACCGACCGCTTGTTCAACAGCGCCAAAATTTTGCGCATGGCCATTCCCTTCACCAAAGAACAGGTGAACCAGGCCCAACGCGATGTGGTGCGCGAGAACAAGTTGGAAAGCGGCTACATCCGTCCCCTGACTTGGATTGGCGACAGAAAATTGGGCGTCAGCCCCAAAGGCAACACCATCCACTTGATGGTGGCGGCCTGGACTTGGGGCGCCTACCTGGGCGAAGAAGGCATGAAGCGCGGCATCCGCGTGAAGACCTCGAGCTACACACGCCACCACGTGAACATCACCATGACGCAAGCCAAAGCGGTGAGCAACTACACCAACTCGATCTTGGCCAACATGGAAGTGACCGATGAGGGGTACGACGAAGCCTTGTTGCTCGACACCTCTGGCTTTGTCTCTGAAGGTGCTGGCGAAAACATTTTTGTGATCAAAGACGGCGTGATCTACACCCCCGACTTATCGGCTGGCGCTTTGAACGGCATCACGCGCAACACGGTGTTTCACATTGCCAAAGATTTGGGCCTCGAGATTGTGCAAAAGCGCATCACCCGCGACGAGGTGTACATCGCCGATGAAGCCTTCTTCACCGGTACGGCTGCTGAAGTCACACCCATCCGCGAACTCGACCGCATCCAATTGGGCGCAGGTAGCCGCGGCCCAATCACCGAGAAAATTCAAAGCGCGTTTTTTGACATCGTCAATGGACGCAATCCCAAATATGCCCACTGGCTGACGCTGGTTTGAGGAACCCACCATGAGCACCCCCGTTGAATTGCTGGCCACCGACCTGAACCCCCAGGGCGGTGTGTTTTGTCCCAGCCCCAAAGCCGATATGAAAATCTGGAACAGCCACCCCAAGGTTTACTTGGATGTGGCCAAGACCGGCGAAGCCAAGTGCCCCTATTGCGGTACCGTGTACAAACTCAAAGCAGGTGAAGTGGTCGGTCACCACCACTGATGGCCTCGTTGCAGCGACGCTGAAGCGTCTAGGCACCCGCGGGCTATAGGCCCACCTGACAACGGCGAACGACTTAGGCGTTCGCCGTTTTTTTGTGCGGCAACTCCAACTTAAAGCAAGCGCCGCCACCGGGCCGGTCAGCGCAAGTCACGCGACCGCCATGGCGCTCGGCAATCGACTTGACCAGCGACAGCCCCAAGCCCACGCCCCCCACGCGCTCACTGGCGCCTGGCAAGCGAAAAAAGGGCTCAAAAATGCGTTCACGCCAAGCCACAGGCACCCCGGGCCCCCGGTCGCACACCTGCAAATGCACCTGCGTTTCTTGACGCGACAAGGTCACGACAATGCTGGGCACTGGTTCTTGACTCGCCAGCCCCTCAGCCACTGCCGAGCCACCCACGGCAACATCTGCAGCAAGATCCGCATCACCCGCTGTCGAACCATAGCGCCGCGCATTCTCCAAAAGGTTACGCACCATGCGACGCAGCAACTTGGCCACGCCCTGCGATTCGAGATGCGCCAAGCCTTGCGGCACGTCCAACACGGCACCCACGCGCGCGCACTCCTCAGCGCACAACCCAACCCAATCCACGGCCTCAACCGTGCCCAGATCGGCTTCTTTCGCATCCAGCCGACTGGCCAGCAAGATTTCGTCAATCAACTGGTCCAACTCGTTCATATTGCGCAAAATTTCAGAGCGCGTGCGTTGCCGCAGTGGGTTGTCGTCAGTGGGCGTTTCCATCAACTCCAAACCCATGCGAATGCGGGCCAGCGGCGAGCGCAGTTCGTGCGACGCGTTGGCCAGCAACGATTTTTGTGACGCCATGAGCCCCTCGATGCGCTCTGCCGCAGCGTTGAAACGCGCAGACAAATCGGCCACCTCGTCGTGACCCTGAACCGGCACACGCACCGATAAATCGCCATCGCCCCAACGCTGCACGCCGCGCTGCAGGCCCTCAAGACGGTTCGTCAGCCGACGCACCACCGGGTAGAGGCCCAGCGCCACCGCCAGCCCGATCAGGCCCAACATCCAAAAAAATCCATACGGCGCTTTGGCCCACCAAGGCGGCTCGGGGCGCGAGTAGGGGGACGACAAGGGCGGCGAATGGGGTGATGCATGTGGTGATGCATGTGGTGCACCGTGAGGCGACATGCGGCCACTGCGCCGCTCGGCCAAACCACCCTCATCGCGACCGTCACCATTGCGCTGCACCCGCAACTCAAGTTGTTGACCATCGGGCAGTGTCAGGTCAAATTCAAGCGGTGCGCCGGGGCCGGGGCGTCGGACCGTAGTGGCCAGCACCTCGCCATTGGCATTGAGCAGCACCCATTCACGCGGCAATGGGGCCGGTGTGTTGTGCTCGACCGTGGCGCGCCATGCCCAACCGACCACCAACATCAGCACAGCCACGCCCAGCACCACCGCCAGCCAAATGCGCAGGTAAAGATGGCGTGCCCAATGACGTGAAAGTGCGTTCAATGGCATGGGTCAGTCTTGTTGGCGGGCAAAAACATAGCCCACGCCGCGCACCGTGAGGATGCGCTGCGGGGCTTTGGGGTCAACTTCAATGGCGGCCCGAATGCGGCCCATGTGCACGTCGATCGAACGGTCAAAGGCCTCCAACTCGCGGCCTCGCACAGCTTCCATGATTTGGTCGCGCGTGAGCACTCGGCCCGCGCGTTCGGCCAACGCCACCAACACGTCGTATTGGTACGAGGTCAATTCGCAGGGCAGACCACCCACCGAAACCCGCCGCGCATCCCGGTCGATTTCGAGCGAGCCAAATTGAAGCACCCGGTGCGCCGTTTCTGTTGGCGTGGTTTTGCGCCGCAAGACGGCTTTGATGCGGGCCAACAACTCACGCGGCTCAAAGGGTTTAGGCAGGTAGTCGTCGGCGCCCATTTCGAGGCCGATGATGCGGTCCATCGGATCGCCTTTGGCGGTCAGCATGAGCACCGGCACTTGGCCCATGGCGCCAGGCAAGGCGCGAATGCGTTGGCACACCTGCAGGCCATCCATGTCCGGCAGCATCAAGTCCAAGATGACCAAGTCAATGCCGGCCGATGGCAACCGGGCCAAACCGGTTTGCGCATCTGGTGCGTGTGTGACAACAAAGCCGTTTTGTCCCAAATAGTCTGACAGCATGCCCGCCAAACGGACATCGTCTTCAATGATCAAAATTTGTGGCATGCCAAGATCATCGCCTGTGCGCTCAGTGGGGGACGTTTCAGTTGCGTAAAGTTGCGTAAATTCAATCGGCTTTTCGGGCATGCACCCGCGCTGCCAAAGCCACTAACAGCAACACTGGCAAACCCAACCAAGCCGTGGCGGTGAAGAAGCTGGCATAACCAAACGTGTCCACATAATCACCCGAAAAGCCGGCAATGAACTTGGGCAGCAGCAACATCATTGAGCTGAGCAAGGCGTATTGCGTGGCCGAATAACTGATGTTGGTGAGTGAGGACAAATAGGCAATGAAGGCAGCCGAAGCGATGCCACTGGCCAAGTTGTCTGCCGAGATCACCCACACCAACGCTGTCACATCATGGCCCACACCGCTGAGCCAAACAAACAGCAAATTGCTGATCGCGCTGAGGATGGCCCCCAGCATGAGGATGCGCATCACCCCCCAACGCGCCGACAACACGCCCCCGACAAAAGCACCCACCAAAGTCATGACCACGCCATACACCTTGGTCACGCTGGCCACCTCGGCTTTGGTGAAACCCATGTCGACATAAAAGGGGTTGGCCATGATGCCCATCACCACATCGCTGATGCGGTACACCGCAATCAAAGCCAACAACAACAGCGCTTGCCAACGGTAGCGTCGCCAAAAATCTGTGAACGGTTCCACCACCGCGCTTTTCAGCCATTCGGCCAAATTGCGCGCCGGTTGCAGTGGCGCAGGCACAGGCTCGGGCGAACCCAGCACCATGAGCATGCCAGGCAACATGCTGACCGCCATGGCCAAATAGGCCACTTGCCAAGCCGCTTGGGCGTAGCCTGTGGCCTGCTCGCCTTGGGCCCAGGCCGCAATCCACAACACACCGGCACCGGCCCAAATCATGGCCAAGCGATAACCTGTCTGGTAACTGGCGGCCAACGCCGCTTGCGCATTGACCTCGGCTGACTCGATGCGGTAAGCGTCCAGTGCAATGTCTTGTGTGGCGGACGCCACCGCCACGGCCAAGGCAAAAGCCACCAATGGGCCCAACAATTGAGAAGGGTCGTTCAAGGCCATGCCCACCAAGCCTGCAGCAATGACGATTTGGGACAACAACAACCAACTGCGTCGCCGTCCCAACCGGAGGGTTAGCCAGGGAATCGGCATGCGGTCCACCAACGGTGCCCACATCCACTTCACGCCGTAGGCCAACCCCACCCAACTGAGGTAGCCAATGGTGCTGCGGTCTATGCCTGCTTCACGCAACCTGAAGCTGAGCGTGCCCAAGACCAGCAGCAAGGGCAGCCCAGCCGAAAAGCCCAGCGCCAGCATGCGCAGGCTGGCCGGCTGCAAATACAAACGCAAAGCTTCACGCCAAGTGCGCACGTTGCTGGACGGGGTTTCGGAAGTGGCGGCTGTTTCTGACATGGGGGCATTATCGGTAGTTTGGCGGCCCTTAACGACCCAGCGATGGCCTTCAATCCGTTCAACTCGCTATCATTTGCACCATGTGCTTTTTGTGCTCACTCAAAACCCCGTCTGCCGACTCAGCCGCAGAGTTGCCCCAATCGAAGACGCCGCGTTGGCAAGCCCGCCGTGCCTTCATGGTGGCCGCTGGGGCCACGGCAGCCGGGTCGGTATTGGCCCAAGTGAGCGTGGGCTCGTCGTCGGGCATTCGCAAATTGGTGCCCGCTGACACACTGGAAAATTCGGCGCGGCAACAGTACGCGCAGGTGTTGGCCGAAGCCCGGAGCAAAGGCGCGCTGGCGCCCGAGGGCTACCCGCAACTGGAGCGGTTGCAAAGCATCGCGCAAAAACTCATCCCCTTCACCACGCAATGGAACGCCCGCTCGCGTGATTGGTCGTGGCAAATCAACCTGATTGGCAGCAAGCAAATCAATGCCTGGTGCATGCCCGGCGGCAAGATCGCGTTTTACACCGGCATCTTGGACCAGCTGAAACTGAACGACGACGAAGTGGCCATGATCATGGGCCACGAGATGGCGCACGCCTTGCGCGAACATGCCCGCGAACGTTTGGCCAAAAGCCAAGCCACCGGCATCGGGTTGTCGATTGCTTCGCAATTGCTGGGCTTGGGTCAGTTGGGTGATGTGGCGGCCAACTTGGGCACGCAATTGCTCACATTGAAATACAGCCGTGATGACGAAACCGAGTCCGACTTGGTGGGTCTAGAGATCGCCGCACGTGGCGGCTTCAGACCCGAAGCCAGCGTCACGCTTTGGCAGAAAATGCAAGCGGCCAGTGGCGGCAGCGGTGGCAGCCCCTCGTTCTTGTCCACCCACCCCAGTGGCGCCAACCGTATTCAAGAACTCGAAGCCAACTTGCCCAAGGTGCAACACCTGTACCAGCAAGCGCTGAAAGGCTGAGACATCAGCTCAGGTGCCGCCCACATAAGGGTTGGACTGGCGCTCTCGACCAAACGTGCTTTCTGGTCCATGGCCTGGAATGAACACCGTGTCATTGCCCATGGGCCACAAACGTTCGGTGATGCTGGCAATCAAGTCGTCGTGGTTGCCCTGCGGAAAATCGGTGCGTCCAATGCTGCCCGCGAACAGCACGTCCCCCACAAATGCGCGCTTGATCTCGGGTGAATAAAACACCACATGGCCCGGCGTGTGCCCCGGGCAGTGGCGCACCTGCAAGGTGTGCGCCCCCAAAGTGACGGTATCGCCATCGGTCAACCAACGTGTCGGCTTGAACACGCGCGCAGGTGCAAACCCATAGGCAGCAGCCGCCTCAGGCAAACCGTCAATCCAAAATTGGTCTGCCGGATGCGGGCCAATGATGGGCAAACCGCCCAGTTGCTCGGCCAGATCGGCGGTGCCCGAGGCATGGTCCAGATGGCCGTGGGTAATCCAGATTTGCTCCAGCTTGAGGCCCCGTTGCCGAATCGCCGACATCAACACATCCAGGTCACCGCCCGGGTCCACCACCGCGGCCTGCAGGCTTTGGTCGTCCCAAATCAATGAACAGTTTTGCTGGAAAGGCGTGACGGGAATGGTTTTGTATTGCAGCATGGGGGAATTATCAGGGATGCACCCGGCCACTGTCAGCCGAGGGCGTGTACAGTCTTGAGCAGCCAGCGCCAGGGAACTTCTGCATTCGCGCTGCAACGATTGCTTTTTTGCACACCACTTCTTTAGGCTACCTGACCAAACAGGAAAGCATTGCTGTTTTGGGCGTGGACGATCTTCAGATCCGCTCACTGCTCGACAAAAATCAGTTTCACGACCCTCTGGACGAAGCCTTGAATTTGGGCATTTCGTCGGCCGCTTGGCCTTTGTTTGGTTTGTTGTGGCCGTCCGGGCAACGCATGGCTGAGCGCATGGCCCAGCGCCCCGTGAGCCACGAACGCATCTTAGAAATTGGCTGTGGTCTGGGCCTGTCCAGCTTGGTGGCGCACCGCCGTGGCGCCAATGTCACTGCCAGTGACTGTCACCCCCTGACGCGCGCATTTTTAGATGAAAACACCCGGTTGAACGGTCTGCCCCCCTTGGCTTACCGCCATGGGTTGTGGGGCACTGCGGCGCTGCGTGAAGATGGCTTGCCGGTGCTTACCGCAGCCAACGATGCGTTGGTGAGTGGCCAGTTTGATTTGCTGGTGGGCAGCGACATTTTGTACGAACGCGACGATGCAGGCACGCTGGCCAACTTCATTGACAGGCACGCCGCCCCGGTGGCCGAAATTTGGGTGGTCGACCCCAACCGTGGCAACCGATCGGCTTTTCACAAGCACATGGCGCGGGTCGGATTTGCGCTGGATGAGCAGGTGCTGGACCAGCCCGCGCACGAAGACACGCTGGCCTACAAAGGGCGCATGCTGACCTACACCCGCGGGTGAGTGTGCCGCTCCCCTGGGTGGAGTTCCGCTTGGTTTAAGCTGTCAGCTTGTTGAATGGCCAGAAGGTTTGGCCACACTGAAAGCTCCAAGATGAACGCACCTTTGCGAGTGGGACTGCTCGGCTTTGGCTTTGCCTCCGCCACCTTTCATGCCCCCCTGATTGCCGCTGTCCCGGGTCTGCAATTGGCCGCAATTTCCAGCAGCCGCCCCCACGATGTACGCACGGCATGGCCACAAGTTTCGGTGTGCGACAGCGCCGAACAACTGATCGCGCGCGACGACATCGACTTGGTGGTGGTGGCCACACCCAACAACACCCATGCCCCATTGGCACAACAGGCGCTGTTGGCGGGCAAGCATGTGGTGGTCGACAAGCCCTTCACCTTGAATGTGCGTGAGGCGCAAGACCTGATCGCGCTGGCGGGGCAACAACACCGCCTGTTATCGGTCTTTCAGAACCGCCGTTGGGACAGCGATTTCATGTCGGTGCAGGCGGTGTTGAAGCGCGGCACTCTGGGGCGGGTGGTTCACTTTGAATCGCACTTCGACCGATTCCGTCCGCTTGTGCCGCAACGCTGGCGCGACTCGGGCGAGCCCGGCAGTGGTCTGTGGTTTGACTTGGGCCCCCATTTGCTGGACCAAACCCTGCAGTTGTTTGGCCCACCGCAAACGCTGACCCTGGACTGGGCGCGTCAACGCGACAACAGCAAAGCAGACGACTGGTTTCATGCCGTGCTGCACTACGACGCCATGCGGGTGGTGCTGCAGGCCAGCGCCTTGACGGCCCAAGTGGCACCTCGGTTCACGGTACACGGCACGCAAGGCTCGCTCGTCAAGTTCGGCCTTGACACGCAAGAGGCCGCCCTGAAAGCAGGCCAACGTCCGCCCCATGCCGAATGGGGCGCCGACCCTCAACCGCTGCGATTAACGCTGGCAGACGACCAACAACAATTGAGCGAAAGCACGCAAGCGGCCAAGCCCGGGGACTACACCCGCTACTACGCAGGGGTGCGCGATGCGATTCAATCTGGGGCGCCCAACCCAGTGCCTGCAGAAGAGGCGTTGCAGGTGATGCAACTGCTCGAGTTGGGTTGTGTCAGCGCCAGTGAAGGCCGCCGCATGACGGTGTGAGGGGCCTTCAATGATGCTGGTGGACGCATCAAATGGCCAAGTCGTAAGTCACGGTGATTGGCGCGTGGTCTGAAAACTTTTCAGCTTTGTAGATCGACTCGGCTCTGGCTGTTTCGGCCACGGCGGGCGTGGCCAGGTGGTAGTCCAAGCGCCAGCCCACGTTGTTGGCATACGCCTGTCCGCGGTTGCTCCACCAGGTGTAGCAAGCGTCGGTGGTGTCGGGTTGCAAACGGCGGTAGACATCGACCAGCCCGCCCTCGGTGGTCAATTGGGTCATCCAGGCACGCTCCTCTGGCAAGAAGCCGCTGTTCTTCAGGTTGCCCTTCCAGTTTTTGAGATCGGCTTCTTTGTGGGCAATGTTCACATCGCTGCACACCACAAACTCACGCCCAGCCTTGAGCGCCATGAGGTGCGGGTACATCTTGTCGAGAAAACGGTATTTGGCCTCTTGCCGCTCTGGGCCTGACGAGCCACTGGGAAAGTAGCTGCTGATGATCGACAGTTTTCGGCTGGGGGTATCAAAGCGCAACTCGACATAGCGCCCTTCGGCATCAAACTCGCCGCCATCAAAACCCACCACCACGTCGCTGGGTTCATGTCGGGTGTAAACACCGACGCCCGAATAGCCCTTTTTCTCAGCAAACTGGAAATGCCCCTTCAACCCGGCCAATTCTTCAAACTTATCTGCCACATCGGCCGCTTGCGCTTTGACCTCTTGCACACAAATACAATCGGGTTTGACTTGCGCCACCCAGGCTTCGACCCCTTTGGTTGAGGCAGAACGTATGCCGTTCAGGTTAAGGCTGGTGAGTTTGAACAAGGATTTCTCCATGGTGAAAGTACAGGCAAGCAGTGCTGAAATGCAGGCGCTGGCTCAGGATTTTGTGCAATTTGCAGTCGACTCGGGCGTGCTGCGCTTTGGTGAATTCAAGACCAAAGCGGGTCGCATGAGCCCCTATTTTTTCAATGCGGGTCTGTTTGACGATGGCGCCAAGCTGAGCCGACTGGCTGAATTTTATGCAAAAGCGCTGTTGGCCAGCGGCATCGAATTCGACATGATCTTCGGCCCCGCCTACAAAGGCATTCCTCTGGGTGCCGCCGTCGCGGTTGAGTTGGCCCGTTTGGGTAAGAACGTGCCTTTTGCCTACAACCGAAAAGAAGCCAAAGACCACGGCGAGGGCGGCACATTGGTGGGTGCGCCCCTGCAAGGCAGGGTCTTGATCGTTGACGATGTGATGAGCGCCGGCACCGCAGCACGCGAGTCGATTGCGCTGATTAAATCGGCCGGCGCTGTGCCCCACGCCATTGCCATTGCCCTGGATCGCCAAGAAATGGCCACCGAAAAACAAGCCGATGGCACGGTTCAAGACGTGCCGCACAGCGCAGTTCAATACGTGCGGGGCACCTTGGGCATGCAAGTCTGCACCATCGCACAACTGGCCGACCTGTTGTCTTATCTGTCTGGCCAGTCCAACTCGGCCTTGGGTGCGCATTTGCCCAAAGTTCAAGCCTACCGAGACCGCTACGGGGTTTAAACCCGAGCCGCTTTGAGCTTATTGGCGAACAGGCCTTGAGCGGTTATTATGGTCGGTTGATGAATTCATTTTTATATTGTGAAATTTAAGCCGCTCGCCATCGCAGTCACTTTGCTGCTGGCCTCCTCCTTGGTTGTTGCTGCGCCTGAAGCTGAACAGGCGGCAGCGGTCAAGCGCGGCTCCGAATTGGTCAACCTGATGCAGTTGGGCGACCAAGTCAAATCCAGTGTGGGCGAAAAAACCGATCAAATGCTGGGCAAAGCCATGAGCTTGCTGGGCGTGCCCTACAAACGGGGCGGCACCTCGGAAGAAACCGGCTTTGATTGCAGCGGCTTTGTGCGCCACATTTACGAAACGTCTATTGGGCGTTTGCTGCCCCGCAGAGCCGACGAACAAGCAGCAGCCACCGAAAAAATCGACCGCAACGATCTGCACCCAGGCGACTTGGTGTTCTTCAACACCATGCGGCGCACCTTCAGCCATGTGGGCATTTACATTGGCGACGGTAAATTCATCCACTCACCCAGCACCGGCAAATCGGTCCGGGTCGATGACCTGCGAGAAGCCTACTGGACCAAACGGTTCACCGGCGCGCGCCGCGTTCAAGACACGAACGACACCAGCACAGCAAAACGCTGAGCTTGGGCGACACCACCACCGTCGTATTCACCTAAACCCCATTCCTAATGAAAAAACAGCCTGCACCTTGACAGTGCAGGCTGCTGTGCGTTTTAGCGCTGGACTTGGCCAGTGACTTCAACGTCTACATGGCGGTCGACCCGCAAGCACGTGATCAAGGCCTGCGTGGCCTTGGAGCCCTTGCAATCGGTGGCCGCTGTCTCTGGCTGGCTTGAACCCACACCCAAAGCGGAGACTTTGCTGGCAGGCACACCGCCCACTTGCACCAAATAATTTTGCACGGCTTGTGCACGGCGCAAAGACAACTTGGCGTTGTAGGCTGAGCTGCCCAAGCGGTCGGTGTGACCCGTGACTTGAATGGCTTCCACGTTCATGCCTTTCAATTCAACCAGCAATTTGTCCAGCGCCTGCTTGCCATCGGATTGCAAAGTGTCCTGGTCAAAACCAAACAGCGAGTCGGCTTCTAGCTTGACTTTGACCCAGGGTTTGGGTGCAGGTGCAGGTGCAGGCGGTTCTATGGCAACAACGACTGGCGCTTGAACGATGACGATGGGTTCTTTGTACATGGGTTCAGCAGCTGGGGCCACATAAGGTTTGTAAGTCGTTTTCACTGCCGGTTTGCTACCGCCAAAACGGTAGACCAAGCCCAATGAGATCAGGTCCACATTGGCGCGCTGCCCCACCGAATCGTTCACGCGATAACGCTCACCCTCTAGACGCAGCGTCAATGCCGGTGTGAAGGCGTATTGGGTGCCAATACCGTATTTGTAATTGGTCTCGCGTTTGCGTGTTGCGGACTGCGTGACTGCAACAGCACCCGTGCCATTGAATGTACCGTTCGTTTCCGCGTAAGCAGCGCCCACTCTTCCAAGCAAAGACCAGTTGTCAGTGATGGGCAACGTGCCCACCATGTCCATGTTCAAGCCCTTGATGCGAATGGAACCCGAAGAGGTTCCCGCTGGTGTTGTCGTGGCATTGAAGCCAAAACGTCCCAGATCAAAATACCCGGTTTCTATCGCCCAATAGGGGCTGATGGGAAAGCCCACAAAAGCTTTGTAGCCCGTGCCTTTCTCATCCACGGCCAACGAGTTGTTGGTGACACCGGCGCCATTGTTGCTTTGTGAAATTCCCGCGTTGTCCATGTGCGCTTTGGACTCACCCGCACTCACACCCCAATAGACGCCGTCATGGACGGGAGCTTCTTCTGCCAACACCCATGGGGCCGATACCGCACAGGCGGCAAGCAGCACAGCGCTGCGTTTTGATTTCAATTGTTTCATTTTCATACTCCAATAATTAGGCGGAATGCCTGCACCGAAAAGGGTTGAAGTCCGTCTATTCACGGGCTTTGGCTTTGGCTTTGGTTTTGGCATCTAGCAACTTCTCCAGCAAGATCAACCACAAGGGGTCACGTAAAGCCGCGACCAAACTGGCCCGCGTCATGGCCAAGCGCTGGACAGGCGTCAAACCTTTGCTCATGCCCGATTCGCTTCACGGATAGCCAAAATATCGAGCTGAATTTGCTGTTGGATGTCGTTGACAAAGGGCTGGAACTTGAGGCTCTTCGCCCACATCCAACAGACCAAGCTCAGCACTAAAAGGCTCGCCGGCAAGGCCCACAAAACCCAAACCTGTGGTGCGTTGTCCATCGGGAAAGCACCCCACAGCAACACAGCCATGCCGCCGAAAATCAAGGCCAGAAAGAACGTCATGGCACCGAGTGCGAACATCAGCCAACGATTTTTCAAGGTACACATGTAGCGGGCTCCCGCCAAGCTGAGCAAATCCACATACCCTTGGGCATGCAATTTGACGAGGCCAGGTGGCAAGAACAACATCTTCAGCAACAGCTTGAACATCAGTGTTGGCGCGAGCGCATGAACCACGACACCAGCAACGCTGTGGCAGCGCCCGTACCGGCGGCAATCAACACGGCGTTGAAAGGCGCATGGTGAATAAAGTGCGCTGCAGTGTTGCGCGCATGCTGCGCTTCTTTTTCTAATTTTTGGCGCAATTGCGAAGACATGTGGTGACTGGATTCACCCAGACCATGCCATTCTTCTCGGATGCAATCGGCCATGTGGTGCATCGCTGGTTTGGCGGCCTCAACCGCTTCATTCACGTTGCCGGCAATGCCGGATCCGATGGCTGCAATTTTTTCTTGGGTGGATTTTTGATCTGACATAGGTGCCTTTTGAATGAACAGGGGTGATGGGAGACCCCAATGTAGAAGCGCACTCCTCGCTTGTCTGTGGGCTGGCACACCGATAAGAAAGAAACGGTTGTTGAATGGGTCACGGCCTCTCAACAACCGTGGTTGCAAGGCCTTGGCTCTCTTGAAGACGTGGCAATGAACGTCCAGAGAAGAGGCCATTTGATGTCCTAGATCAAAGAACAACCAAGCAAGGAGTCCATCATGGGTGTCCGGGTTCGATCCTTATTGACGTAGCTCCCAGATCGTTCCGGTACTTTTTGACTGGCCATATGACGCACCTCGCCCATACAAGAATCATGCTGAGGGGTTCACAACCACCACTTGCGGTGGCGCCATGATGACCGTCATGACGCGACCGCGTAACCAATTGCTGGCCTGTTTGCCAGACAGCGATTGGGAACACCTGTTGCCTTTTTTGGAGACCGTTGAATTACCTCCCGGCGCGTTGATTTACGAATCAGGGTCTTGTTTCAGACATGTTTATTTCCCCGTGCACAGCATCGTGGCACTGCACGGCACCATCGAAAACGGCGACTCATCGGTCTTGGCTTTGGTCGGACGCGAAGGCGTTGTTGGAGTGTCCAGTTTCATGGGTGGACTTTCCATGACCAGCAATGCCACGGTATTGACCGGTGGCACCTTCCTGCGCATGCGGGGCACAGATTTGCTGAAGGCATTTGAAACTTCAGTTCCGCTGTTGCATTTGCTGTTGCGCTATACACAAGCGCTTATCACCCAAATGGCACAGACCTCGGTGTGCAACCGGCATCACACGGTCGAACACGCATTCAGCCGATTGTTGCTGTTGAGCCTTGACCGCTCTCCGGGCACCGAGCTGCTGTTGACCCATGAAAAAATGGCCAATTTCTTAGGTGTGCGACGTGAAGGTGTGAGTGAAGCCGCCATGCGCTTGCAGCGACGAGGCGTGATCAGCTACACACGTGGCCATATCCAAGTGCTCAACCGCAAGGGTTTGGAGCAAACCACTTGCGAGTGTTACGAAGTGATCAGAAAAGAATACGCCCGACTGCTGCCGATGCAACAGGCCATCTGACCCTGTGCCGAAGCGACACACCATGATGGCCCATCTTGTCTGATTCCGCCAAGGGGACAAGCGCACACGGCAGGCTGGGCGTGATCGGCATTGGGGCATCGGCGGGGGGCTTGGCCGCACTCGAAAAATTCTTTGCCCATTTCCCTCTGAACTCCCAAATGGCCTGTGTGGTGATTCAACATACACGCCCTCAGCACAAAACATGGTTGGGCACATTGCTGCAACGTGTCACCACGCTGCCCATCTGCGATGCCAACGATGGCACCACCTTGATGCCCAACACCGTCTATGTGATGCCCACCGATGGCGAGATGACCATGTCAGGTGGAAGGCTCCATTTCATGCCGGTCACCGCACCTCACCATACCCGTCTTCCTATTGATGTATTTTTGACTTCACTGGCCCAAGATCAATCTGAGCGTGCGGTCGGCGTCATCCTCTCGGGCATGGGTCAGGACGGCACGCTGGGATTGGCCGCCATTCACAACAGCGGTGGTCTGTGTTTGGCACAACTGCCCAGCACAGCGGAGTTCCCGTCCATGCCTCAAAACGCCATCGATGCGGGTTGTGTGAGGCAGATCGCGGAGCCACAAGACTTGCCCAATTGCATATTGCAGTGGGCCAATGGCAGAGCACCCAGCACAGAGGCCAGTCTCGCATTACCCGCCAAAACGACCGATTGGCTTCAATCGATCGTTGCATTGCTGCAGCAAAAGGTAAAACACGACTTTTCACTTTACAAACCCAAAACATTGCAACGCCGAGTAGAGAGGCGCATGCAAGTCCATCAACTGTCGTCGATGGCGGACTATGCGAACCACCTTCGCAACAACCCCCAAGAATTGACATTGCTGTTTGCTGAAATACTGATCGGTGTGACCCGATTTTTCAGAGACCCCCAGGTTTGGTCAGACTTGAAAGAGCTGGCCTTGCCTGACTTGCTGCAGTCTGCAAACAAAGGAGGGATTCGCGCCTGGGTACTGGGTTGCTCTACCGGTGAAGAGGCCTACACCTTGGCCATGACGCTGCAAGAAGCCCAGGAAGAATTGGTGCGGTCAGACCCTGCCATGGTGATTCGGCCGGTCAAAATTTTTGCCACCGATCTCAATGCCGCAGCGATCGCCATTGCCAGAAAAGGCTGGTACAGCGCAACCGCCTTGACCGGCATGCCGGTATCGCGCAGAGACCGTTTTTTTACGCCACACCAAGGCGGCTACTCAGTTCTTCCCAGTCTTCGGGCCATGCTGCTTTTTGCAGCGCATGATGTCATTGCCGATCCGCCGTTTACACAACTGGACATTTTGTCGTGCCGAAATCTGTTGATCTATTTCAATGCGGCTTTGCAACGGCGTTTGATGCCTTTGTTTCACTTCAGTTTGCGGCATGGCGGTTTGCTGGTGTTGGGAAGTGCTGAAACAGTGGGCCGAGCGCAATCACTTTTCTCCACATTGAATTCCCCATCTCGGATCTATCGGCGCCAAGAAAAAAATGGGGCTGCCGCCGCGGTTGATTTCCTTGTCCATCGCCCCAACACCACGCGTTTAGCCTTACAGGAATCACCCATGCCTCATCACCTCCACCATGCGCCGCCCAATTTGCAAACCATGGCAGACCAGTTGATGTTGCAAAAATTTTCTCCAGCAGCCGTGTTGGTCAATGTGGATGGCGATATCGTCTACATCCATGGTCGAACGGGGCTGTATCTGGAGCCCGCTGCCGGGAAAGCCAACTGGAATGTGCATGTGATGCTGCGAAAAGCATGGCGCTCGCGCGTCAGTGCGGCATTGCGAAAAGCTTTACAAGAAAGACATGCCGTCGTAATCAAAGGCTTAACACTCGACAGTGATCTTCCTGCTCACCTTCAATTGACCATCCACCCCCTGCACGAGCCCAAGGCATTGGCCGGCATGGCCATGTTGGTATTTCAAGAAACCACCGCAGCGCCCACAGCGGGGCCTTCAGTTGCTGGTGATCAGGATGCAGCATGTGCCGAGTTGCAGACAGTGCAAGAAGAACTGCAAGCCTTACGGTCAGACATGTTGGCGGCCAAAGAAGAGATGCAAGGACTCAACGAATCTTTGCAAACAGCCAATGAAGAGTTGCAATCGTCAAACGAAGAGTTGACCACTTCGCAAGAAGAAGAGCAATCTATGAACGAAGAATTGCAGACGATCAATGGCGAGTTGCAAACGCGTCTGGACGATTTGGCACTGGCACAAAGTGACATGCAAAACTTGCTCAACAGCACCGACATCGCCACACTTTTCTTGGACAACGATCTGAACGTTCGCCGCTATACCGAGCAAGCCGTGGGTATCTTCCATTTGCGGGAATCGGATGTGGGTCGCCCTCTGAGTGACTTGGCCAGCACTTTGTCGTACCCAGATCTTCAAGACAATGTGAAAGAAACGCTGCGCACACTGATTCCCTGTTCACAGTCCGCGGTAACCACCGATGGGCGTTGGTATTCGGTGCGTATCATGCCTTACCGCACCTTGTCGAATCTCGTTCAAGGGGCTGTGATTACCTTTGTGGACATCAGTGCGGCCAAGGCACTGGAATTTCAATTGCGTGAGGCTCACAGGCCCTCGCCTCATCCCGAAAGCTCGACATGAAAAACCGTCCACTCCCTCACACGCCACCATGGGCTTTGCGCGAACGTGCACAGAAAGTCTTGCACACCCCCAGCAGCAGTTTGCCCAAGCCCAAGGACGCCACCGACGCATTTCGTGTTTTGTTTGAACTCGCTTCTTCGCCGGATACAGCTGGTGATGCTTTGGCTTTGCTGCATGAATTGCAGGTCCACCAAGTGGAGTTGGACATGCAGACCGAAGAGCTGATGCATTCACGCACCGAACTCGAGACCGCATGGGCCGATTTGAACCAGTGGCATGAGGCCTCCCCAAGCGCGCAACTGTTGTTTGACGCCGATGGCCGATTGCTGGAATGCAATGCGATGGCATTGAACAATCTGAATCAATCACTGGAAGAGGTGCGTGGAAAACGTTTGTCGACTTGGTTGAATGCCTGCGATGTACCGGCGGCCGAAAATTGGTTGGCGATGGCATCGCCTCATACGACTTCACATTCGGCTTCAAAAACGCCTTCATCCGCATCTTCATACACGTCTTCATTCGCATCGCAAAACCGGGCGCCGGCGTCCATCAGCCTGACCCTTTGTCCACCCCACGCAACCCCATGCAACGTGTTGGCGACAGCACGCAAAAACCCCACGGCACCCGGCATGTTGGTGGCTTGGATTGAGATGCCGATGACCCAGGAGGTTTCAGTACAACTGGGTTAATGCGGCAAGTCTGTTGGCTGCAGCGTGGGCTAGCGCACCGACAACCGATCGAGAAAAACCCACCATGAACAGGTCTGAATGTGGCGACAACTTGGTTGCTACTTCAGGCTTGTGGTCAAGCAGCCGCTTGACTGTTTCAAAAGCACACTCGATTGGATTTCACCATGCTAAATAAAACCACTTGGTCCGCCCTGGCGGCTTCTCTTGTCATTTTGACTGTCACCGGCTGCGCCGTTTCGCGAGGCCAGGAATCCGTCGGGGCTTACATCGACGATTCAGGCATCACGACCATGGTGAAGTCTCGCCTCTTTGAAGACAAAGACGTTGCAGGTTCAGCGATCAGCGTAGAAACATTGAAGGGCACCGTGTTGCTGTCTGGCTTTGCCAAAAATGCCATGGAGCGCAACAAGGCCGAAACCATTGCACGCGGCGTTAAGGGCGTGACCTCTGTTCGCAATGAAGTGCTCATCCGTCCCTGATGGTCTACATCAGGCGCTCTGACCAGCGCTTGGTCAAGCACGCTTCAACGGCTTGAATTTTGCGTCCATCAAAGCTTTGATTTTCGATTTGACACTTTCAACATCACTGATCGTGCGCCAGCAGACAGACAACAGAAAGTGACAGATTGAAAATCATTCTGTAAACCAGGTGCACATGATTTACAGGTTCGGTCCTCTCAACTTATGTGAAAGCTATTTCTATGACATTCAATCCCACCAAACCACACGACACATCGCCTGCAAAAACGCCACAGCAGCACCACGAGCAAGCGGCTGAGCACTTTGAGCAAGCCGCCAAGTCTCACAAAGAAGTTGCCAAGCTTGTGGGTGTGAATGACCACACCGCAGCCCAACCACACGTTAAAGCTGCGCATGAACACGCAGCAAAAGCACAAGACCATGTGGTCGAAGCGGGCAAAAAACCAACGCCAGTGACCAAGTAACTGATCGCTGTTCTTTGACCCAACCGATTGGCCTTCTCAGGTCAGTCGGTTGGGTCATTTTCTTTTGTAAAAGGGAAGACTGCCCAGCAGCATGCGCTCTGGGCAAATACCGGAGGGTTTGACGACTTTGCTTTGTTGAGGCCGTCGGGACCGACAGAGACCGTCTGAGGTCTAAGGTCAATTGATGAGGGAAATTGGGCCAATTGAGGGCCCCGGTCGGGTCACTTTGATCGGCTGGCCATGGTCATTGGTGCGGCTGGCGGGGATCGAACCCAGTTTTGGGTTAAATCCCTCGAAACCCGCGCCACTGTTGGACTTCGCAAAATCCAGCAGGTTGGAAAAAACAAAAAAGTGGATGACCCAAGTGGATGACATCCGGCGTTGAGTGTAAACCAGTGCCAGCTGGATGCTCCCAGCTGGCACCCCCATGCCAATTGATCGGCGGGAATTGCGTCTCGATCCGCAAAACTTTTAGCCAATTACCCCATGATGTCCGGGATTTTCTCGGACAAAGTCGATTGCAATCTGGCGAACCCCTGCGGCCCAATTCGGCCCCGTTACAACTCTGTTGCTACCGACAAAAGTTTCTAGGTGCGTTTTGGTTATGTGGGGATTGTTCAGCGTAGCGCCACGCTCCGCAATGTATTTGGATCGAAGCCGAAGGATTTCGAGCATCTTTGTTTGCGATATTTTCCGTTGGCCGTCGACTTCTATGTCTTGCGCGGCTGCATATTCACCGCTTGTCCACTGCTGCTTGTGCAGTTTCTTTGCATCTTTCAATGAGTAATTCGGTTGTTCACCACAAACATCAAAAAGATCGGAAAGTTCCAGCCTACGAGAAGCTAGCAGGGCCAGCTTAAAGTCGATGAGAATCTTTGCCTCGATGGCAGCAATCCAAGGCTCCATGTCTAGCGGGGTCAGACATAGGCAATGTTGAAGTTCTGGACGCCGAGCCTCTTTGGAATAGAACCCGATTACAAATAGTTTGCGGCGCCACTTCTGGATGTGATCCATTCCAACATCGCGAGCAGTTGAGACCGTAGTGCCAGTTGAGGACTTAACTTCAACCTCAAATCTGCAAGCCCGCCCGTCAACAACAACGTCCAGCAGTGCATCGACCCCGGCACGTTGGTGGGCAGGGTCCCATTCAAGATTGAACATCCTTACTAGTTCGCGCTCGCGCTCGTCATCCTGAACCGGCATCAGACTCCCCTCAATGCTCGGGCAACTTGCCTAGCAACTGAATAAGCAACTGGTGGGCAAACACTGTTTCCGATTTGACCGAGAACCTGATAGACCGCACCGCTGAACCGCCATTCGGCTGGGAAGCCTTGAAGTAAGGCGCAATCGTCCACGGACATACGGAAGTGTCCATTCTCAGGGGGGTAGGAGGCTGCTTTGGATCGCGTCGACTGCACGCCATTGGGCCAGACGGCCAAGTCATTCCAAACCTTCAATGCTGCCTTGCTGTTTAGAACTCCGGTCGTATTGCGTGGCCCCGTGAAGCCAGAACGCAACGTTGGAGACAATTCGTCCCAGCCAATGGCGGGAAGGCCTAGGCTTTTACGGGTTGTATTTCGGGGCAAGAGTGGCCCAAACATCGTTTCAACATCACCGTGTGTTGGTGTAGGCTGCACCCAACGGGCGGCATCCCTCGCAGCTCTAAACCCTACAAAAAAAACACGGCGCCGAGCTTGTGGAACGCCGAAATCATGCGCGGCGAGTTTGAACTTGAAGATCGTATAACTCCCTTCAAGAGGCGCGAGAATGGTCTCGTTGACGAAAGCCTCAAACTTTCGATCAAGGATGCCGGGCACGTTTTCAGCAATAAACGCACGGGGGCGCGTCTGCAACACGCAGCGAATGAAGTCGGGCCACATATTGCGCGGGTCTTCCGCGCCCGCTTGCTTTCCTGCAATCGAAAAAGGCTGGCACGGTGGGCCACCGTGAACAACATCAACGCCGCGAAACGGAGTGAATGCAGCAGCGCGAACATCGCCCGCCTGTTCGCCCGAGCGCACATCCCAAGAAGGGCGATTAATGCGAAGGGTATCCCCGCAAATATCGAGAATTTCAAAAGAGGCTTGATGGCCAAAGCCGGCGCGTTCAAAGCCAAGGTCTAGACCGCCTCCACCTGCGAATAGAGACAGAGATGTAAGTCCGTTATCTTCCAGCTGGGGCATTAAGTCGTTGGGGTCCAAGCGCCCGCCTAACTTGACTCCCTGCACTGGGGCATCCTCACTATGTCCGCGCAGCAACTCCTGTTTCCTTGCGGATGACCGGATAGAGGTCGCTCGGTAACGAGCCCGTTGTTCGTCAGTGAGTTCGTAGGACATTGTGTGCTGCTTGTAATGGGTAGATGCAAAGAAAGTATATCTGCCAAGGCTACCGTGGTTTGGGCCTTGTCGCGCCATTTTGTGCATCTGTTGGGCGGGGAGCAATCTGGACCATTGACGAATGTGCATTGCGCCGCTGACGAAGCGGTGCCATGACAGCTTAGGCCTTCATTCGCTCCCATGCCGCAGCATCCAGCTGGCGCAATTCACTTACCTTCTCGCGCCACTTACTCATGGCATCGGCGTGCGCCTTCAAGGCCAGCTGGTGCGGGGTCTGGAAGCCCAATGCGGTGCGGACCACATCCACGGCTTCCGCAGCTAGGCCGCTGGGCGCCACCGGTGCCCTGGGTGCTGGTGGCAGCTTAACCCGCTCTGGCTGGTTTTGGGAAGCGTTGACGGCACCATAGAACTGCCGCACCTCCGAATGCCCCGCCTGACTGCCCGGCTCACCCCGCCGGATACCCAGCGGCGCCAAGGCTTCGCCGTAGCCGGTTTGCAGCTCGCGCAGCCTCTCACGATCAAACAGGGCTTTGCTGTTGAGCCTCCACACACCCGCCGCCGACTTCACGCGCGGCACCACCAGCAGATGCAGGTGCGGGGTCATTTCGTCAAGGTGCAGGACAACCGAGGCCAGTTGGCCCGCCCATTGCCGCTTGGCCCATGCCAGCGAGGCCGTTGCCCACGCCTTCACCCTGTCCGGCTCAAACACGCCGCCCATGGCCTCGCGTCCGGGCCGAAAGTAGCTCGGGCTGGCTGACAGCACGATTTCGCGGCACAGCACTGTGTCGCGGTTGCGCCGTTCCGCACCTTCGAGCAGATGGCGCGCCGCCCGAGATAGCACGCCCGGCCATCAGATGCCCGGTCTACTCACTACACCGAGCAAGCTCGGTTCTGTTCGACCCACCCCCGGCCCCGCCCTGCA
>JBJOIR010000003.1:0-75091 GCA_046047055.1 Pseudomonadota bacterium
CCGACACCCTCAACGAGTCGGGTTTTGTGGAAGACACCGTGGCCGCGTTCAAAGGCCGCACCATCCACACCTTTCACACCGAAGGCGCGGGCGGTGGCCATGCGCCGGACATTTTGAAAGTGGTGGGTGAGGCCAATGTGTTGCCCTCGTCCACCAACCCCACACGCCCCTACACCATCAACACGCTCGACGAGCATGTGGACATGCTGATGGTTTGCCATCATCTGGATCCGGCCATCGCCGAAGACTTGGCCTTTGCCGAAAGTCGCATCCGCAAAGAAACCATTGCCGCCGAAGACATCCTGCACGACCTGGGCGCCATCAGCATGATGAGCAGCGACAGCCAAGCCATGGGTCGGGTGGGCGAAGTCATTATTCGGACTTGGCAAACCGCCCACAAAATGAAGCAACAACGCGGCAGTTTGCCCGGCGACACCGACCGCCATGACAACGCCCGCGTGAAACGCTACATCGCCAAATACACCATCAACCCTGCCATTGCCCACGGCATGAGCCACGAGGTGGGCAGCATTGAAGTGGGCAAATGGGCCGACTTGGTGATTTGGAAACCGGCTTTCTTTGGCGTCAAACCCGCCATCATCATGAAAGGCGGTTTCATCGCTTTGGCGGCGATGGGTGACCCCAACGCCTCCATCCCCACACCACAACCTGTGCACTACCGCCCCATGTTTGGCAGCTTTGGCGGGGCGCTATCGCGCAACTCGCTGACCTTTGTATCTCAAGCGGGCTTGAATGCGGGCATTGGTGAGCGCTATGGTTTGTCCAAAACCTTGTCAGCGGTAAAGAACATTCGCAGCGTCGGCAAGCGTCACATGATTCACAATGACTACGCACCCCGCATGGAAGTCGATGCACAAACCTATGCGGTGCGCGCCGACGGACAACTCTTGGTGTGCGAACCTGCTGCCAGCTTGCCCATGACGCAACGCTACTTTTTATTCTGATGCTTCACTGTTCCAAACTCATGCCACAGGGCCGTGGCCTAGCCCGCGTGCTGGTGCAACGTGCCAGCACCATCACCCTCGATTGGGATGTGCGCCAAAAAAGCCGCTTTGATGCCACCGACAGCCAAGGGCGCAGCCTGGGTATTTTTTTGCCACGCGGCACGGTGGTCCGCGGGGGCGATGTTTTGGTCGCCGAAGATGGCTCGCTGGTCTTGGTACAAGCCGCGCCGCAAGCCGTGCTGCGCATCACCGCGTGTGCCCAACATGGCAGTCCTTTTGACCTGACACGCGCGGCCTACCACTTGGGCAATCGGCATGTGCCGATTGAGCTACAGGCCGACCACCTCAAAATCGAGCCCGACCATGTGCTGGCCGACATGCTGCACGCCATGCACATGACCGTGGTGTCGGTGGAAGAACCCTTTGAGCCGGAGAGTGGTGCCTATGGCGACCACGGTGGACACGCGCATGGGCATGGGCATGAGCATGGGCATGGGCACGGCCATGTGCATGGCCCCGATTGCAAGCATGACCACTGAAACCGCGCCCTCGGGCCTGTTGCAACTGATCTGGCTGGCCTCGCCTGCTCTGCCCATTGGCGGGTTTTCCTATTCCGAAGGACTTGAAGCGGCCATTGAACAAGGCTTGGTGCATGACGCTGACAGCAGCACCGCATGGATCGTGGACCAGCTGCACTTGACCCAATCGCGCGGCGACATGGCCGTCATGGCGCAAGCGATTCCCGCTTGGCAAAGTGGCGATACGGCACGCTTGAAAACCCTGAACCAATGGGTCATGGCCACACGCGAGAGCGCCGAAATGCGCTTGCAGACCGAACAAATGGGCCGCTCATTGCTTGACTGGTTGCGCAACTTGCAACAAGCCAGCGAAGCGCAATTGACGCTCTGCGCACAACTACCCACCACTTACCCTTTGTCTATGGCTTTGGCGTTGTCCTTGGCGCCGGTCCCCTTAGACCAAGCGTTGCAAGCCTATGCCTTTGGCTGGGCCGAGAACATGACGCAAGCCGCATTGAAGGCGGTGCCCTTGGGCCAAAACGCTGGCCAACGCATGTTGGCTCGCTTGGCCCAAGAAATTCCGCAGGCGGTGCAAACGGCCCTGCACCTCTCAGACGA
The DNA here is from genome assembly GCA_046047055.1 of Pseudomonadota bacterium. Lineage (GTDB taxonomy): Bacteria > Pseudomonadota > Gammaproteobacteria > Burkholderiales > Burkholderiaceae_C > Limnohabitans_A. The sequence continues at coordinate 2,102 of JBJOIR010000003.1, forward strand.
TGAACGACAAGCCTTCAGCCCCATGCTGGCGATTTTGTCGGCGCGTCACGAAACCCAATACTCACGCATCTTCCGATCATGACCACTGCACTGCACCACATCCCCAACCGCACCAAAAAATTACCACCCTTGCGCGTGGGCATCGGCGGGCCTGTTGGCTCAGGCAAAACCACCTTGCTCGAAATGCTTTGCAAAAACATGCGCGAGCGCTGGGACCTGATCGCCATCACCAACGACATTTACACCAAAGAAGACCAGCGCTTGCTCACCGTGAGTGGTGCACTGCCCGCCGAAAGAATCATGGGGGTTGAAACAGGCGGTTGCCCACACACCGCCATTCGCGAAGATGCATCCATCAACTTGGAAGCCATTGACCGCATGCTCGAAAAATTTCCCAACGCGGACGTGGTGTTCATCGAAAGCGGTGGCGACAACTTGGCCGCCACCTTCAGCCCCGAGCTCTCCGACCTCACGCTTTATGTGATCGACGTGGCCGCCGGTGAAAAGATTCCGCGCAAAGGCGGCCCAGGCATCACCAAAAGCGATTTGTTTGTGATCAACAAAACCGACTTGGCCCCTCACGTGGGAGCCAATTTGGACGTCATGCGCACCGATACACAACGCATGCGGCCCAACCCAGAAACCCGCCCATGGGTCATGACCAACCTGAAAACACTGGACGGGCTGGCAGAAGTGGTGGCCTTCATCGAAAAAAGAGGCATGCTGCAGTCGGCCTGAGCACTTTGGGCCTGACACGACTCAAAATCAGGGTTTTAAGTCGTTACAATCTTGCTCCAAGGAAGCGTGGCAGAGTGGTCGATTGCACCGGTCTTGAAAACCGGCGGCTCGAAAGGGTCCGTGAGTTCGAATCTCACCGCTTCCGCCAATTAAGAACCCTAAGTAATTGATTTACTTAGGGTTTTTTCTTGTGTGTTTTTGCTGAGTCACACTTGAAGTAACACTCAAGATCTGGGCTTCCTCCTCCCAACTAAAACATCACTGGACAATGTAGCTGGTACACACTAATTTCAAGGGCAACCGCCCTTATTCATAGCGATGTACATGAGCATGTGACTAGTGCTGGCGCTAAGTGTGGCTTCGACGCTTGTGAGATCACTCTTGATTCTGAGTCACCTTGGCTCTTCCCATCGGTCAAGTTTGTCCGAGAAGAAAATTACTCTACCTCGATTTGAGTAGTGCCAATGGGCAATAGATCCGCCATCAACTCTTGAAGGCTCGCCGAGGATTGATCGAACTTCGTCATAGCTCATGCCATTTTTCAACGAACGCCAGTTCGCCAATGACTTCCAACCCTCACCAGAGACAATGGTCCTCTCCAGTTGGTTTGTGATTGTTTGAGGACCCTCTAATTTTGATAAGCGAAGTTTGAGTTCTTGAACTTCTTTTTCTAGTTGTTTGATCCGGACACTGTCACTCCCATAGGAGTTCAGCGTAAAAGTCAGCATCAGGCAGCCAAATAAACCTGTCGTTAGTTGTGTTTTCAATTTATTCATGAAAGTTTCCCATCCGTTCAGGACAACGACAATCAATTTATCACCAATCTCGTCCGTCGAACCATCAACCTGAAGTACAGCCTATCTCCACAGTGACGTTTCATTCAAATAGCGTCAGGATAGAGTCTGGCATTCCCCCGCTTGGTTTGCCGTCCTCATCTTTCAGACTTGCGAAGTCATGCCAAGCAGGGTCCGAGCAGAGTCGCCGCACAAGCAAGTTCAAGTTAAGTTACGAATTACCTTGAGCGCTGAGTCATGTCCACTTGCTTGAGGTGCGCGTTTGTAAGGCGCTGGATTGCTATATATTCTGTGATCGATTGTCAATTCTCGGAGTTGAATGTGGTCAAACTCAATAAATCAAAACTTTTGTCAGCGGCTGCTTTTTCGCTTTGCATCTTCCATGCACAAGCAGACATGCTGACCGAGTGCAATGCCATTGCTTCGCAAATCAGCAAGTCAACGCCCCAGAACATCGATCAAATCACCACCTTGATCACTGCGATCTGTTTTCAAGAGGATCGCACCGTTCGGCTGCAATACCGAAACAAACTGAGCGTGCCTGCCAGCTCCATCAGCCAAGCCAACTTGAACACCATTCGCCCACAAATGGTCACTTCATGGTGCACAGATCCAACGCAAAAATCACTCTTGAATCTGATCAGCATCCAGTACCACTACAGCGACAACAGTGGCCGCTACATCGGCAAAATTGATATCAGCAAAACAGACTGCCGCTGAAGCATCAAACAGCCGATGGTCTTGGCCAAACCGTGCGGCGACTTCAGTAGTCGTAACCCCAAGTTAAACGCACGGCCTCAAGGCCATGGTTGGGATCTTTGTAGCCGCCATTGCTGATGTGCATCAGGCCCAAACCGATCTTGGTTTTGTCGTTGAGGCGGTACATCACATCAAAAGTGGTTCTGAAGTTGAAACTGCCGCTCAAGGAGCGAATGCGGTCGTCCCCCTTGATGGCTGAATATGAAGGGTAGATGAACAGCGTCATGTCAAAGCCCTTGGCATCGATCGTTTTGCCCACGCCGGGACCAAACATGTAAGTGCCTTGTGCATTCAGCATCGCCGATGCGCCATAGCGCAAGCCATAGAACGAGGTGGGCTTGGACTGGTACGAGACGTCAAGGACGCTCTTATCTTTGGTCAACGACAGATCCCACTCTTTGTTGTGCACATCGGTCATGTACGAAACCGTGACTGTTTCTTTGTTGACCACTGTGGGTTCTGGCACCAAGGTGAACCAAGCTGAGCTGAGGATGACCCCAATGGCGGCTGCGCTGTCGAACATGTTGAATCCTTGAAAAACGAATTAGCAAATTTGATAATTATTATAATTTACTGATTCACAGTTCGACCATTTTTTTGTATTTTTAATGCCACTTCAACAATGAAGTGATGTCTAGCGAATTCGCCATTAAATCTATAAAATCCATAGTCATGGAACTATCAAAATCCCCATTTGCTTCGGCATATTTGCGTTTTTTACAGCTGGCTAAGGTCATTCAAGCCTTGCCAGGTGGTCTGGAGATGGATGCCAACGAACACGCTTTGCTGGAAGCCGTGGTCTTGCGTTGGTACGAAAAACAACCCATGACGGTACGCGAAGCAATTGGGTTGGCCGACTTGGGGTCGCCAGCCACTTTGCACAAACGCATCACGCGCTTGCGCGAAAAGGACATGCTCAGCACCTTGAATTTGGAAGGTGACCGTCGTGCCAAATTCTTGATCCCCACCGAGCGGACCTTGGCTTACTTCAGCCACTTGGGGCAATCCATGCAACAAGCGAATCAATCTCAAACGGCATGAAATTGGTTGTTCAGAAAGCCGTGGAAACAAGCGTACTGACCCTGGGCAGTGCTGTTTTGTTTGCGGTGTTCTTTCATTTCAACAACTGGATTTTTTCTGAGTTGACCTACACAAAAGGAGTCAATTGGATTTTTTTGCCTGCCGGATTCCGCATCATTTTGGTCTTGATTTTGGGACTTCCGGGTGCGGTCGGCATTACCTTGGGGACCTGGTATCTGGACGGCATCAATTTCTTTGTTGAAATTGATCCCATTTTTCTCAACGGCATCGTGTCGGGCATGACGCCTTATCTGTTGATGAAATTTCTCGCCAACGGCCAACCCCCATTCACGCTTTTACAAGGCCTGACCACGCAACGGCTGCTCAATTTCACCTTGCTCTTTGCGGCCGCCAACGCCATCACGCACAACATTCTTTGGCTTTTCGAAGATCAAAGTGAACTGAACATTTGGGTTGATGTTTGGCCCATGTTCATCGGTGATGCCATCGGTGCCCTGATGATGATGTACGCCTTCAAGTTGTTGCTCACGCGGTTGAAGCTCAAATCTTTTTGACGCCGTTGGCGAAAATCAATCTGCTTCGGACAAAAAGAGCGCCTGCAAGTCGCTCAAAAAATCAAACCCTTTTTCGGTAGGCCACACGCAGTGCAAGTCGCGGCCAATCAGGCCCTTCTTTTCAGCCTCTTGCAAGCCTTGCTGAATGCTGGTCATGGCCAGTCCGGTGCGCTCCACAAAGTCTGTCAGGTTGAAGCCATCCTTGAGACGCAGCGCATTCAGCATGAACTCAAAGGGCAAATCTTGTCGTGACACTTCGTTGTTTTGCGTGACGGGTTCGCCCTTCATGGCCTGCTGCATGTACAGCGCCGGTTCTCTGTAACGCACCTGCCTCACCACACGGTGTGCAAAGCTGAGCTTGCTGTGCGCACCGGCGCCTATGCCCAAATAATCACCAAACTGCCAATAGTTCAAGTTGTGCGCGCAGGCATGTCCTGGCCGGGCATAGGCTGACACTTCGTAGCGGTTCATGCCAGCAGCGGCGGTCAACTCGGTGATGCGGTCCATCATCTCGTAGGCCAAATCGTCTTCAGGCAAGGCCGGCGGAAACTTGGCAAACACCGTGTTGGGCTCAATCGTCAAGTGGTAAATCGAGATGTGCGGCGGCGCAAATGACAGCGCAGTTTGAATGTCTTCGGTCAGACCTTGCAAGGTCTGGCCTGGCAAGGCATACATCAAATCCAAGTTGAAGGTGTTGAAGACCTGCGCCGCCTCGCTCACAGCCGCCAGCGCTTGGTCTCGATCGTGCACACGGCCCAATGCTTTCAAGTGCGTATTGTCAAAACTCTGCACGCCAATCGACAAGCGGGTGATACCGGCCTGATGAAAAGCTTTGAAGCGGTCCTTCTCAAAAGTGCCAGGATTCGCCTCCATGGTCAGCTCGGCATCGGGGGCCAGTCGCACTCGGGCGCGAATGCCCGAGACCAATCGGTCAATGGCTTCTGGTGAAAACAAACTGGGCGTTCCGCCGCCCAAAAAAACGGTTTGAATGCTGCGCCCCCAGATCAAGGGCAAGCTGGCCTCAAGGTCGGCAAACAAAGCCTCGATGTAGGCGTCTTGCGTGCTTGGCGCATCGGTGCCGGTTCGAAATTCGTGCGAATTGAAATCGCAATAAGGGCACTTCTTGATGCACCAAGGCAAATGCACATACAGCGACAAGGGAGGCAATGCACTCAACTGCAACAGCCCAGGCCGCATGGCGTGCAACGGGTCCAACATATCGCTCATGGGCAATTCAAACGCCGTTCATCCAGCGTTCGCGCATCATGGCCAACATGGCTTGAGCTGCGCGGCCGCGGTGGCTGTTGGCGTTTTTCACCTCGGTGGGCAATTGGGCAAATGTCTGGCTAAATTCGGGTAAGTACATCACCGGATCAAAGCCAAAACCGTTGGTCCCCAAACGCTCTCGCGTGATCTCACCCACCACACGGCCCACGGCGATCAAGGGCTCGGGGTCATCGGCACTGCGCACTGCCACCAAGGTGCTGACCATGGCGGCGCGGCGGTTGTCGATGTTCTGCATTTGTTGCAACAAGGCGGTCACGTTGTTGTCGTCGCTTTTGGCAAATCCAAAACGGGTGGCGTAGTAAGCCGTGTCCACGCCGGGTTGGCCATCGAATGCATCAACGCACAACCCCGCATCGTCGGCCAAAGCCGGCAGCCCACTGTGCATGGCGGCATGGCGCGCTTTGGCCAAGGCATTTTCGACAAAGGTCTTGAATGGCTCCTCGGCCTCCGATATGTTCAGCTCAGACTGACGCACCAGCGTCATGTGCAAAGGTGCAAAAAGCGTTTGCAACTCCGCCAATTTGCCAGCGTTGTTGGAGGCGAGAACGATTTTCATGGGCCAGTCAGCTCAAAAATTAAACGCTGAACGTCAAAGTTTTGCGCTCTGCATCGGCTTGTTTTTGCAGGCTCACCAACTGTGCAATGCCCTTTTCTGCCAAAGCCAGCATGCGGTCCATCTCAGTGCGCGTGAAAGCCACACCTTCGGCTGTGCCCTGCACTTCCACAAAATGGCCCGCACCCGTCATGACCACATTCATGTCGGTGTCGCAAGCGGAGTCTTCGGGATAGTCCAAATCCAACAAGGGGGTGCCGTCTTTCAAGCCAACCGAGATCGCAGCGACACGATCCAAGATGGGTGATTCGGTCAATGTACCGTTGGCCATCAGCCAGTTGACGGCGTCTTGCGCCGCCACAAAAGCGCCCGTGATGCTGGCGGTGCGCGTTCCGCCGTCGGCTTGCAGGACATCGCAATCGAGGTGAATGGTGCGTTCTCCTAATTTCTTGAGATCAAAAACCGCCCGAAGCGAACGGCCTATCAGGCGCTGAATTTCTTGTGTGCGACCACTTTGCTTACCGCGTGCGGCTTCGCGATCGCCGCGGGTGTGGGTCGCGCGCGGCAACATGCCGTACTCAGCGGTCACCCAACCTTCGCCACTGCCTTTTTTGTGGCCCGGCACTTTTTCTTCAACCGAAGCCGTGCACAACACACGGGTTTGGCCAAACTCAATCAGCACCGAACCTTCGGCATACACGGTGTAGCCGCGGGTCAATCGCACGGGGCGAAGTGCATCCGTGGCGCGTCCAGATCGAACATAAGGGGTGGTTGGGGTGTTCATGTTGCGGGTAGAAATGAATTGAAAGCGTGTCTGAAAGAGGGATCGGTCAGAGAGTTTGCGATAATCGTTGACTGGGTTAACGCACTCTTTGCGGCCCATTTGCAGCGTTCTAGCCTCATTCTTGCTGTTGAAGAAGGGCTGAGCTGTCCCAAGGAATTTGACCGATGCCAGTTTACAGTATGACCGGGTATGCCAGCGTGCAGCACAGCCCACCGCCCACCGATGGCGAGGCCGCTGCCAGCGCAGGCTCCACTGCCAGATTGGGCCTCGAAATCCGCTCGGTCAACAGCCGGTTTTTAGATCTGAGCTTTCGACTGCCTGAAGAACTCCGCCAACTCGAGCCCGCCCTGCGTGAACTGATCACACGCCAAATCAAGCGCGGCAAAGTCGAAGTTCGCGCCAGCCAAGACGCAGGCGATGGCGCTGCTTTGCAAGCTCCCAACCACCAAGCGCTGCAAAAAATTGCGGCCTTGCAAGACAAAATTCAAGATTGGTTGCCCAACGCCAAAGCCTTGAGCGTGGCCGATGTCTTGCGCATGACCGCTGGCAGCTCAGGCCAATCCTCGCCCGATGAAGCCGCATGGATGCAATTGGCCCTCACTGCCGTAGACGCCCTGCGCGAAGCGCGTGCCCGAGAAGGCGCCCGACTGACCGACATGCTGCAAGGCCACATTGCGCAATTGCTCAGCCTGGCCGAACAAGCCATGCCCTTGGTGCCGCAACTGGTCGAGCAACAACGCCAGCGTTTTTTAGAGCGTTGGAAAGAGGCCATGGCCTTGGCCGATGGCAGCCACCTGCCCGAAGTTGCTCAAGACCGTGCGCTGACAGAGGCCACGGCTTTTGCCATCAGAATTGACGTAGCCGAAGAACTCACCCGCCTGCGCTCGCATTTGGACGAAATATCGCGCCTGCTGGTCAAAGGCGGCGACATGGGCAAACGCTTGGACTTTTTAATTCAAGAATTGCACCGTGAAGCCAACACGTTGGGCTCAAAATCAGCCGTTCTCGAGATGACGCGCATCTCGGTGGACATGAAAGTATTGATCGAGCAAATGCGCGAGCAAGTCCAGAACATCGAATAAAGAGCCTGCCATGGATTACCCCGGAAATCTCTTCGTCGTGGCCGCTCCCAGTGGGGCGGGCAAATCCAGTCTGGTCAAAGCCCTGATGGAGCTGGACTCCCGAGTACAGCCCACGGTATCGCACACCACCCGTGCCCCGCGTGGCCAAGAAAAGCACGGGCGCGAATACCTTTTTGTCTCGGCTGCTGAATTTGATGCCATGGTCCAGTCCGATGCATTCGTCGAATGGGCGCATGTGCATGGCCAGCGTTATGGCACCTCCAAGAAGATGATCGAAGATCGCATGACCCAAGGGTCCGATGTGATCCTGGAAATTGATTACCAAGGGGCTTTGCAAATCAAAAAAATGTACGCCAATGCCGTACTTATTTTTATATTGCCACCCAGTTGGGAAGAGTTGCGCTCACGCCTGGAGCGCCGCGGCGAAGACACGCCAGAGATCATTGAGCTGCGTTTGCAAAATGCCGCCGTCGAGTTGGCACAGGCCCACGAATTTGACTTCGTTATAATCAACGAAGTATTTGATCGTGCCCTGTTTGACCTCAAAGCGGTTGTTCACGCCCAACGGCTCAAGTACCACGTTCAGCGCCGAGCCCGGCCTGACACCTTCCAAGCGCTCAAAATTGCTTGAATCACGCTCAGAATTTCTCAAGGAAAACATCATGGCCCGCATCACTGTTGAAGATTGCCTGGAACAAATCCCCAACCGCTTTCAGTTGGTTTTGGCCGCCACTTACCGTGCCCGCATGTTGAGCCAAGGTCACACCCCCCGCATCGAGAGCAAAAACAAGCCTGGCGTGACCGCATTGCGCGAAATCGCTGCCGGCAAAGTGGGCATCGAGATGCTCAAGCGCGTGTCTTGAACGGCGCTGTGTGATTCCTGCCCGGTTCGTGCCGGGCCTGTAAGAGCCCCTTCACTGGGGCTTTTTTTCGTCTGATCGAAAAGCCCCCTTCGCCTTGCGTTACATTGATGCCATGAGCACCGCCACGCCTTCAACTTCTCATGCAGGAAACAGCCGAATTCAGGCTGTGGCACCGGCTGCAGCCAATGCGGCTGCGGCCAGTTTTGCCGTCCTCGAAGCCGAACTGGGGTACTTGAATCCGGCCGACATTGACATGGTGCGCAAGGCCTACAAATTTGCCGACGAAGCCCATTTGGGCCAAATGCGCAAAAGCGGCGAGCCCTACATTACCCACCCCATTGCGGTTGCCGGTTTGTGCACCGAATGGAAGCTGGACGCTCAAGCATTGGCAGCCGCCTTGCTGCACGACGCGATGGAAGACTGTGGCGTCACCAAGATTGAATTGATTGAGCGATTTGGCTCACCTGTCGCAGAACTGGTGGATGGACTGACCAAGCTTGACAAGCTGGAGTTCAACACCCGCGAAGAAAACCAAGCCGAGTCTTTTCGCAAAATGCTGTTGGCCATGGCGCGCGATGTGCGCGTCATCCTCATCAAGCTGGCCGACCGAACGCACAACATGCGCACCATGTCGGACATGCCGCGCACCAAGTGGGGCCGTATCGCCTCCGAAACATTAGAAATTTACGCCCCCATCGCGCACCGACTGGGCCTGAACCAAATCTACCGCGAGCTGCAAGACCTTTCATTCAAGCACTTGCTGCCTTGGCGCTATGCAGTGTTGACCAAGGCCGTATCGCGCGCCCGCAACCGTCGGCGCGATTTGATTCAAAAAGTGCAAGCCGATGTCGAGGCCGTTTTCTCTCAAGCCAACATCCCTGTGCGCATCAGTGGGCGTGAAAAAACACTTTATTCCATCTACAAAAAGATGGACGAAAAGCACCTGAGCTTTGCCCAGGTGACCGACATTTATGGCTTTCGCGTCATCGTGCCGTCCGTCGTTGATTGCTACACCGCATTGGGTTGGTTGCATCAAATCTACAAACCAGTTCCTGGCAAATTCAAAGACCACATTGCCATTGCCAAAGTCAACGGCTACCAGTCGCTGCACACCACCTTGGTTGGGCCTTCGGGTGTCAACGTCGAGTTTCAAATGCGCACCGAGGCCATGCATTTGGTTGCCGAGTCTGGCGTGGCTGCGCACTGGCTTTATAAAGAGCATGAGTCGGCCAGCGCCCAGTCTGAACGCTTGGGCACACAGTGGTTGCAATCGCTGCTGGACATTCAAACCGAGACCCGCGATGCCGCCGAGTTTTGGGACCACGTCAAAGTTGATTTGTTCCCGGATGCGGTTTATGTGTTCACGCCCAAGAGCCAAATCATGGCCCTGCCCCGCGGCGCCACGGTGGTGGACTTTGCCTACGCAATTCACAGCCGGGTGGGTGACCACGCCATGGCAGCCCGCATCAACGGCGACCAAGTGCCGCTGCGCACCGAGCTCAAAAACGGCGATGTGGTCGAGGTGATCACCGCCCCCGTTTCTGCCCCCAACCCCGCTTGGTTGGGTTTTGTCAGAACTGGCCGCGCCCGATCCAAAATTCGCCATCACCTCAAAACCATGGCCCAAACCGAGTCGGTGGAGTTGGGCGAAAAACTGTTGACCCAAGCACTGCGCGCTGAAGGCATCGACAAAATGCCCGAGGACGATGCCGCACACCAAGCACTGTGGGAAAAGTTGTTCCGCTTTACGGGCAACCGCAACCTGCAAGATCTGTTGATGGACATTGGGCTGGGCAAACGCATTGCGTCGATCGTGGCCAAACGCCTGGCCGCTTTGTTGTCTGAACTGGGCCAAAAACCCGATGCCTTGTTGATGACCCGTGAACGTTTCACAGCGCACGAAACGGTGTCTCAAGGTGCCATCACCCTCGACGGCAGTGAGAACGCATCGGTGGTGTACTCACGGTGCTGCCGGCCTTTGCCGGGCGACGACATTGTGGGCTATTTAGGACGCGGTGAAGGCTTGGCCGTGCACACCCGCGACTGCGCCGCTGCCCGCAAGTTAGAGCACAAAGACAGCGAGCGTTTCATTGGCGTGGAATGGTCAGACGAACTCAACCGCAGCTTTGAGACCGCCATCACCGTCACTGTGGTCAATGGCAAAGGCGTGCTGGCCCGCGTGGCTGGGGCTTTGGCCAGTGCAGAAACCGACATCGTGCACGTGGACATGGGCCAGGAGTCGCCGCAAGACATGGCCGAGCTGAAGTTTGTGGTGGCCGTGCGCGACACGACCCACCTCGATCAGGTGCTGCGCCACTTGAAACGCACCCCTTCGGTGGTCAAGGCTGAGCGCCAGACCAACCGAGGCAATGCGGTTTTTTGAGCACCCAAATTCACCTTGCGGGCTGTGAACTGGCCCGCCCTCACGCCGGTGCGGGGTAACTCACCTGCAAGACCTCGATCTCCAGCACACCAGCAGGCGTGGGCAGTTTCAGCTGGTCACCCTCACGCGATTTGAGCAACGCTCGGGCAATGGGCGAAACCCAACTGACCTGCCCTTGCAAACTGTCGGCCTCGTCAATGCCCATGATGGTGACCGTGCGCTCTTGGCCTGAAGCCTCTGCGTAGGTGACCGTGGCACCAAAAAAAACTTGGTCGCGGCCATGGTGCACGCTGGGGCTGACCACCTCGGCCATTTCAAGCCGCTTGGTCAAAAACCGGATGCGTCTGTCGATCTCGCGCAGGCGTTTTTTGCCATAAAGGTAATCGCCGTTTTCTGAACGGTCACCATTGCTGGCTGCCCAATGAACGATTTCAACGACTTTGGGCCGTTCGTCGTCCATGAGCGTAAAAAGCTCAGACCGCAAGCGGGCATAACCGGCGGGCGTCATGTAATTCCGTGCACCTGCAGGCAAAGCCGGCAGGGCCAAGTCTTCGTCGTCCTCAGTGGATGGGGTGGAATTTGGGGTCATGAATAGAAAAAGCCCACAACAAATGTTGTGGGCTTTCTAATTTTTGGTGCGGCTGGCAGGAATCGAACCCACGACCCCTTGGTTCGTAGCCAAGTACTCTATCCAGCTGAGCTACAGCCGCATCATGCAAGGAATTATAGCAAGCTTTTCTGGCCGGTTGAGAGCCACTTTTGAATTTATTGCCAAGAAACAGCCGACATGTCGTTGGCAAAAATGGGCGAACTGGACCACAGCCCTTTGAGGCCTTTGCGGTAGACCGCTGTGTTGGAGGGATTGAACAAAAACACATTGACGGCGTCTTTGGCGATCAAGCGCTGCATGTCGCCAAACAATTGTGTGCGCTCTTTGGCGGTGGTGGCCGCTGAGTGCTTGGCCGCCATGTCGCGGAAAGCCTTGCTGTCGTAACCCCAGTAATACTGCGGGTTGGCATAGTTCATATAGTCCAGCGGTTCCACGTGGTTAATGACCGTTAAATCAAAGTTGCCTTTGAAGGTGCCTCCCAACCATTGGGCCCACTCAACGTTTTCAATCTTGGCGATGATGCCCACTTTGGCCAGTTGGGCCGCCAAAATCTCGCCCCCTTTTCTGGCGTAAGGCGGAGGCGGCAAAGTCAATGTCACATTCAGCGGGGTCTGAACGCCGGCCTCTTTCAGCAGCGCTTTGCTTTTTTCAGGGTCAAAAGGGTACAAACCGCTCAGTTCGACATAGCCCGCATCGGTGGGGGCCATGTGGCTGCCAATGGGTTTGGCCAAGCCTTCAAAAACGCCATCGATGAAGGCTTTTTTGTCGATCGCGTGTGACAAAGCACGGCGCACCCGCACATCGTCAAATGGTTTTTTGCGGTTGTTGATGGTCATGATGCCCTTGCCCGCGGTGCTGCCCAACTCGACCAAGAAACGCTTGTCGGCCTGGAATTGCTTGAGGCTTTGGGGTGACTGAAAACGGGGCATGCCATCGATGTCGCCGGCCAGCAGGGCAGCCACTTGCGCCGCTGAATCGTTGATGAATCGGAAAGTCACCTTCTTCAACTTGATGGCATTGGCATCACGAAAACCATCCCAGCGGGTCATGGTCACTGAAGAGCCTTTGGCCCAGCTGTCCAATTTGTAGGGGCCCGTGCCCACCGGCTTGGTCGCTGCCGAAGCGGCACTGTCGGGGTGCAAGATGACGGCGGTGTTCTCGCCCATTCGGAACAAGAAGTTACCGTCCGGGTTGTTCAATACCAACACCACGGTGTGGGCATCGGGCGTTGAGATGTGGCTGATGTTATTGAACACCGCGCCTTTGGCTTTGTTGGTGCTCTTGGGGTCTTTGGCACGTTCAAAACTGAACTTCACAGCCGCAGAGTCAAACGTGGTGCCATCCTGAAACTTCACGCCCTTGCGCAATTTGAAGGTGTAGGCCTTGCCATCGGCGTCCATTTTCCAGCTCTCGGCCAGCAAGGGGCTGATGGAGCCATCCACATTGATCTTGGTGAGTCCTTCCAAGATGTTGTAGTGCACCACCTCGCCAATGGCCGCCGCTGGCGCCATGGTGGGGTCCAAACTGGTGGGCTCCAAAATCATGCCCAAAATCACGCTGTCTTTGCGCGATTGGGCTTGAGCGGGGACCCCAAGCAAGCTGATGGCCAACAATGCAGCACCGCCGTAACCGACTAAGCGACGGGTCATGTTGAAGGATGTATTCATGGTCACTCCTGCTTTTAAAAAGCGTTCTGTTGGCCCGGAACGGCTGAGATGAGCGCTTGGGTGTAAGGGTGCGCTGCATGCTCGAATATCTGCTCCGCGGAACCGTGTTCTACCACATGGCCATTTTGTAAAACCATGAGGTCGTCACACATCAAATTCACCACAGCCAGGTCATGGCTAACAAACAAATAACTCAAGCCATAGCGGTCTTGCAAATCCATCATCAGGTTGAGCACTTGCGCCTGCACCGACACATCCAAAGCACTGACCGGCTCATCGGCCACGATCAGTGCAGGCCGGGTGATGAGGGCGCGTGCAATGGCGATGCGCTGGCGTTGTCCACCAGAAAATTCATGCGGGTATTTGTCTAAATCGGCAGCCCTCAGACCCACTTCAGTCAAGGCTTGCGCTGCGCGGTCTCTGAGCTCAGACTGTCCATCCGAGCGGATGAACCCACTCTGAATGGGCTCGGTCACGATGCTCAGCACTTTTTGCCGAGGGTCGAGCGAGCCATAAGGGTCTTGAAACACCATCTGAAAACCGCTGCGCAAGGGTCGCAACTGGGTTGGTGCCAATTGGTGAATGTCTTGCCCTTGAAACAGCACCTGCCCTTCGGTGGGTGTGTCCAAAGCCATGACCAAGCGGGCCAGTGTCGACTTGCCAGAACCCGACTCGCCCACGACGCCCAAACTTTTACCGGCCTGCAACGTAAAACTGACATCGGCCAGTGCTTGCAAGCTCGGTGCAGCACCCCAAAACTGCGAGCGAGGCATGGCATATCTGCGCCCGAGTTGTTTCACTTGCAATAGCGGCTCAGCTTGGTGCAACAAGGGAGTCATGGCTGCCTCCAATGCGGACAACTCACCCAATGCGGCTCTTCTGAAGGGCATTTTGCGGCCACGCGTTCGGGTTGGGGTGGCTGGGCAGCACAAACTTCGGTCGCCCAAGTGCATCGGTCAGCAAACGCACAACCTGCCGGAAAATCGACCAACTCGGGCACTCGCCCCGGGATGGTGGCCAAACGGCTGCCGCGCTTCATACCCAAATGCGGTCGGGCGGCAAACAATCCTCGGGTGTAAGGATGGGCGCGCTGTGCAAACAGCTCAGGTGTGGCCGCGCTTTCGACCACGGCACCGCCATACATCACCATCACCCGGTCCACTTGGTCTTGCATCAAGCCCAAATCGTGGCTGATCAGCAGCAGACCCATGCCGTCTTCTTGCACCAAGTGTTTGATCAAAGCGAGCACTTCTTTTTGCACCGTCACATCCAATGCGGTGGTGGGCTCGTCTGCAATCAGCAAATCGGGGCTACATGCCAAGGCCATCGAGATCATGACCCGCTGGCGTTGTCCGCCTGAGAGTTGGTGCGGGTAAGCGTCCAAACGCTCACTGGCCCTGGGCAACTGCACCCGCTCCAACAACTCGAGTGCGCGTGCCTTGGCATCGTTGATGGGCATCTTTTGGTGCAAGCACAAGGGCTCTGCAATTTGCTTCCAAATGGGGTGCAAAGGGTTGAGCGCGGTCATGGGTTCTTGAAACACCATCGCCATGCGGGGCCCACGCAACTGGCACAACGCAGATTCAGGCAAGCCCACCAACTCTTGCCCCAGCAGTTGGATGGAACCACTGACCTTCGCTTGCTCAGGCAACAAACCCATCAGGGCCAAAGCGGTCAATGACTTGCCGCAACCACTCTCGCCAATCAAGCCCACGGTTTGCCCGCGGTTCATTTGCAAAGAAACGCCGCGCAATGCTGTCGCCCAACCTCGCGCCGTCGGCAGCGAGACACGCAGGTCTGACACGTCGAGCAAGGGTTGAGGCAAAGCCATTTCGGTCATGGTCGTTTAACGCTGCCTGGCCATGCGGGGGTCGAGCAAATCACGCAGGCCATCGCCCAACAAATTCAGCCCCAACACAGCCAAGGCAATGGCCGCACCGGGGTACACAGCCAGCATGGGCGCTTGAAACATTTGTGACTGCGCTTCGTTCAGCATGCGCCCCCAACTGGGCTGCGGCGCTTGTGTGCCCAAGCCCAAATAAGACAGCGCCGCTTCGGCCAAGATCGCGATGGCAAACTGAATGGTGACTTGCACAATCAACACACTGACCATATTGGGCAACACATGCACCAGCGTGATGGCCAATGGCCCCTTGCCCGCAGCACGGGCGGCAGCTGTGAAGTCTTTGGCCCAAATGGCGTTGGCCGCTCCCCTGGAAATGCGCGCAAAAACCGGAATATTGAAAATGCCAATGGCCACGATGCTCACCACCAAACCGGGTCCATAAATCGCAGTCAACATGATGGCCGACAACAACGCCGGAAATGCAAATGTGAAATCCGAAGCCCGCATGATGACTTCCTCAACCCAGCCGCGCCGGGCAGACGCCAACAAGCCCAAGGGCAAGCCCACACCCAAGCCAATGCCCACCGCAATGAACCCCACCAACAAAGAGTTTTGACTGCCCACCCACAGCATCGAGGCGATGTCGCGCCCCAAGCTGTCGGTGCCAAACCAATGCGCCGCGCTGGGTGCTGCCAATTTGTTGGGAATGTCAATCTCACCTACGGGGTAAGGCGACCAAAACAAAGACAGCACGGCACAACACACCATCAACACCACCAAGGTGCCGCCGGTCACAAAACTGGGGTGCCGAAATGCACGGCGCCAGAACGACAATTCAGGCTGCATTTGCCGCCTTCAATCGGGGATCAACCCACGCGTACAACACATCCACCAAAAAGTTGATCAAGATCACCAAGGCCGCCAGCAACATGACGACATCGCGCACCACCACCAAATCGCGGTTGGCAATGGCCTGAAAAATCAGCCGGCCCAGTCCGGGCAATACAAACACGTTTTCAATCACGATTGCGCTGGTGATGAGGTTGCCAAATTGCAAGCCCATCACCGTGATCACCGGAATCATGGCGTTGCGCAGCACATGCCCCCACAGGACTTGCGAGCGGCTCAAGCCCTTGGCCCGTGCGGTGCGCACAAAATCTTCGCGCAAGGTGTCGAGCACCGCCGAACGGGTCACCCGCGTGAGGATGGCCGTCTGCACCGCTGCGAGCGCCATGGCGGGCAACAGCAATGCCTTGATGCCTTGGCCAATGCCGCCGCCGTTTTCTTCCGACCAACCCGGAAATCCGCCGGCACTGACCCACTCCAAATGCACCGCGAACAACAAAATAAGCAAAATGGCCAACCAGAAGTTAGGCAAGGCCAAGCCCAGTTGGCTCAGCGTCATCACGCCTATGTCCCCCGCTTTGTTTTGCTTTGAAGCCGCAAAAATGCCCAAGGCCAGGGCCAAAGCCACAGTCAGGCCCATGGCCATGACCGCCAGCGGCAACGTCACCTGCAGTCGCTCCAACATCAACTGAGCTGTTGGGGTGTCATAGGCGATGCTGACCGCCGTTTCCCCTTGCAACCAACCACCCACCCAAGCCCCATAGCGCTGGAGGGCGGGTTGGTTCAGGCCGAGTTTTTCTTCCATGGCGGCCAAAGATTCTGCGGTGGCGGTTTCGCCCAAAATCACTTGTGCGGCATTGCCCGGCAACAACTCCAGCACAGCAAAAACCACGGCCGAAGCGGCCAGCAAGGTCAATGCAAAACTCAGCAAGCGTCTCAAAAAAAAGAGGGGCACGCGCTATCCTCGAGTCTGTGAGCATCAATGAAGAAAGTTCCAAATGGCATACAAAATGATTGTAAACAGTGGCCAAGGCGCCATTGTGGATATTCCCGGCTTGCTGGTAGGTCACTTCACACTTTCTGAACGCCTGACGGGCTGCTCTGTGGTACTGGCGCCCGCTGGGGCCACGGGGGCGGTAGATGTCCGTGGCGCGGCACCCGGCACCCGTGAAACCGATTTGCTCGACCCCGCCAATTTGGTGGACCAAGTGCACGCCATTGTGTTGAGTGGTGGCAGCGCGTTTGGCCTGGATGCCGCCAGCGGCGTGGTGCGCTGGCTGACCGAACAAGGCATCGGCTTTGAAACCGGCTATGGCCGCGTTCCTATCGTGCCGGCGGCGGTGTTGTTTGATTTGCCCATGGTGCGCGAAGGCGATCAACCACAAGCCCGACCCGGTGCCGATGCTGGCTATGCGGCATGCCTGGCGGCCAGCACGCAAACGCCGGCCGCTGGCAACGTGGGCGCGGGTGCAGGGGCGTGTGTTGGCAAACTCTTTGGCCTAGAGCGTTGCATGAAAGGCGGCATTGGCAACGCCAGTGTGCGCGTGGGCCCGTGGGTGGTGGGCGCCATGGTGGCTTGCAATGCGGTGGGCGATGTGATCGACCCGGCCACAGGTCAGGTGCTGGCAGGTGCGCGCACGGCGGATGGGGTTGGCTTGCTCGACACCCAACGTGCTTTGCTCAATGGTGAGCGCGGCAAGCGCCCTCTGTCGGGCACCAACACCACCATTGGGGTTGTGGCCACCAATGCCACCTTGAACAAAGCCCAAGCCAAACGCTTGGCCATGAGTGCGCACGACGGCTTGGCGCGCAGCATCCGCCCGGCCCACACACCGCTGGACGGCGACACATTGTTTGCCATGGCCACCGGCGCAGAGCCTGGCCCGGCCGATGTGATGCTGCTCTCGGTCATGGCCGCAGAAGCGACGGCGCTGGCCACGGTCGATGCGATCCGACATGCGCAAAGCGTGCCAACCCTTATGGGTTGGGTGCCCGCTGCCTCATCACTGGGGCATGGAACCCCGAAACCAGACTGACCAGCCCCACTACGGCGAGGCTTCGCCGCGCATCAGCCCTCGGAGATGCCCAACTTTCTGACGGCCACGGGGTAGTTGGCATCGTTTCTGTCTAACTGCCAACCCGACACCAACAAACGTGTCATGTACTGCTTGTTGTAGATCAGGGACATGATCCACTGAAAAATACCAAAGGTCACAGCGGTCAGCACGAAATGGAGCAGGCCAATGCCGATCTCACCCCGAATGATGGGCACAAACCAGCCGAACAGAAAATAAGTCCAAGACCAACCGACGTAGCCTGATTTGGTCAAGCCCGACTGTGGGTGACGGAGCATCACCTTTTTCTGCAAACCCATCAACATCAATCCGATGAGGACGGGACCCAAGATGACCAAGAAGATCAGCCAGTGCCAAATGGAAAAAGATCCCACAACGAACTCCTTAAAACAACAAGATCATTCTGCACCATGCAGGCAGTGCTGATGCTGACCAGCCAACCTTTGCCGGCTGTAACTAGCAGCCTCTGCGCTGGATCAAAAAAAGGCGCTTCCTTGAAAGAAAGCGCCTTCAATTTTTTTAATAAATTGGTAGGGCGTGACAGACTTGAACTGTCGACCAAAGGATTATGAGTCCTCTGCTCTAACCAACTGAGCTAACGCCCCAACCGAAGCTTTGATTGTAGTGGCCCCGGCGCTGCTTATTTAGACTGGCTCAGCGCGTTGCTGACCAGTCGCGAGGTGATGTTGACGATCTGGATCATTCGGTCATACGGCATGCGGGTAGGGCCAATCACGCCCAAGGTTCCCACCACTTGACCGTCCACTTCATAGGGCGAGCTGACCACCGACAACTCTTGCATGGGCACCATCTGGCTTTCACCACCGATGTAAATGCGCACCCCTTCGGCTTGGCTGGACACATCCAACAAGCGCATGAGTTGGGTTTTTTGTTCAAACAACTCAAACGCACGACGCAAATGGCCCATGTCGCTTGAAAAATCACTGACCGACAGCAAGTTGCGTTCCCCGGCTATCACCACCTCATTCTGGTCCTCTGCCAAGGCCTCGGTGCTGACCTGAACAGCGGCCTGCATGAGGGTGGCAATTTCGCTTTGCAGCCTGACCAAGTCTTGTTGAACACGGCTGCGCACTTGCTCAATCGCCATCCCGGCAAAGTGGGTGTTCAGATAGTTTGAAGTCTCCAACAACTGACTTTGGGAGTAGTCCGTTTCGGTGAGCAAAATTCTGTTTTGCACATCGCCTTCGGGCGACACAATGATGACCAGCAAGCGGCGTTCAGAAAGACGCAAAAACTCGATATGCCGAAAAACCGAAGGCCTGCGCGGCGTCATGACAACGCCCACAAAGTGCGACAAATTTGACAGCAAATTGGCTGCGCTGGCGATCACTTTTTGGGGCTGATCAGGGGTGAGCGCCGGCGTTTCAAGTCCGTCTCGCTGCACGGTGAGCATGGTGTCCACAAACAGGCGGTACCCGCGGCTGGTGGGAATGCGCCCTGCTGAGGTGTGCGGGCTGGCAATCAGCCCCAACTCCTCCAAGTCGGCCATCACGTTTCGGATGGTGGCCGGCGACAATTCCAAGCCCGATGCTTTGGACAGCGTGCGCGAGCCCACGGGTTGGCCGTCCGCGATGTAGCGTTCTACCAGGGCTTTGAGCAATAACTTGGCACGGTCGTCGAGCATCTGGTCATTTTAATGATGTAATTTGCACATGAGATCCAAATTCCGTCACGCTGCGCTCTTTGGCAAGTACCACACCACCGCCCACGGCGGGGGATTGGAGAGCTCACGAAGGGTGCTGGACGATGTGGCCCAATTTTTAACGCGGCAAGGTTGCGATGTCGTGCTGGACAAAGAAACCGCCCTGCACACCGGGCTCAGCCAGTACCCGATGCTTGAGATGCAAGAGATCGGCAAGCAGTGCGATTTGGGCATCGTGATTGGAGGCGACGGCACCATGCTGGGCATTGGCCGACAAATGGCCCGCTACGCCCTGCCCCTGATCGGCATCAACCAAGGGCGCTTGGGGTTCATCACGGACATTCCCATCCAAAGTTACCAAGACGTGTTGCAGCCCATGCTGCAAGGCAACTACCAAACAGAAGACCGCAGCTTGCTGCAAGCCCACGTGGTGCGTGATCAGCGCGTGGTGTTCAACGCCTTGGCCATGAACGATGTGGTGGTCAACCGAGGCGGCACTTCGGGCATGGTGGAGTTGCGCGTTGAAGTCGATGGCCGCTATGTGTCTACCCAGCGCGCCGACGGCCTGATCATCGCTACGCCCACGGGCTCGACCGCTTATTCCCTGTCAGTGGGTGGCCCACTGATGCACCCCTCCATTGGTGGCTGGGTCATGGCGCCCATTGCCCCGCACACTTTGTCTAACCGCCCGATCGTGTTGCCCGAGTCGTCTGAGATCAGCATCGAAATTGTGGCGGGACGCTATGTCAGTGCCAATTTCGACATGCAGTCACTGGCAGAACTTATGCTGGGCGACAAAATCAAGGTGCAGCGCTCTGAACACCAGGTGCGATTCTTGCACCCCGCAGGCTGGAATTACTTTGACACTTTGCGCAAAAAAATGCATTGGAATGAGGGCTTGTAAACCGTGGCACTGACGCACATCACCTTGCGCGACTTTGTGATCGTCCAAGCGCTGGAGCTGGATCTGCAAAGCGGCTTCAGTGTGCTGACCGGCGAGACCGGTGCTGGCAAATCCATTTTGATCGATGCTGTGCAACTGGCACTGGGTGCTCGGGCGGAGTCGGGCGTGGTGAGAGAAGGCGCGCAGCGCTGCGAAGTGTGCGCAGAGTTCGAGCCTACGCCCGCCATACAGACATGGCTTGAAGAGGCCGGTTTTGAAACATCGTCCGAGTTGCTGCTGCGCCGCACAGTCGACAACGCCGGGAAAAGCCGTGCTTGGATCAATGGCAGCCCTGCCACCGCCGCACAACTGCGAGAGCTGGGTGAGCAATTGATTGATATTCATGGGCAACACGCTTGGCAAAGCCTGACGCGCCCTGACGCTGTGCGCGGCCTGCTGGATGCTTATGCGGGCATTGACGCCAAGCCGCTCAAAGCAGCTTGGCAGACCTGGCGACAGGCCCTGCAAAATTTGGCCGACGCACAGCAAGCGCAAAGCACATTGGCCAACGAACGCGAGCGACTGGCTTGGCAAATTGGCGAGCTGGAAAAGCTCAACCCGCTCGACGGCGAATGGCAAGACCTGAGCACCCAACACAGCCGTTTGGCCAATGCCCAAGCCTTGATGGACGGCGCCAACCAAACGGTGATGTTGCTGGAGGGTGACGACTCGGGCGGGGCCTTGCGCCATTTGTCGCGGGCCATTCAGACGCTGCAATCGTTGGGCCAGTTTGAGCCCGAGTTCAATGCCTTGGCCGATGTTTTGATTTCGGCGCAAGCCCAAGCCGAAGATGTGGCCCACAGTCTGCATGCCTATTTGCGCAAGGCCGATCTGGACCCAGATCACTTGAGCCAACTCGACGAGCGCATGGGTCTTTGGCTGTCCTTGGCGCGCCGCTACAAAAGAACCCCAGACGAGCTGCCCCACACACTGCAAACGTGGCGACAAGAGTTAGGCCAACTCGATGCGGCTGCCGATTTGGAAGGTTTGCAAAAAACAGCTTCAGCGGCTGAAGCCGCTTTCATCAAAACGGCCAAAGCCGTTTCTCGGCAGCGCCAGCAGGCAGCGCAACCCTTGTCCAAAGCCATCAGCCATGCAATGCAACAACTGGGCATGCAAGGTGGGCGCTTTGAAGTGCAGATGCAAGCCTTGGAATCCCCAGCCCAGCATGGGCTTGAAGACATTGGTTTTTTGGTCGCTGGCCACGAGGGCAGCACGCCACGCCCGGTGGGCAAAGTCGCATCGGGCGGCGAACTCTCACGCATTGCTTTAGCCATTGCGGTCACGACCAGCGAACTGGGCCAAGCCGGCACCCTGATTTTTGACGAAGTGGATTCGGGCGTGGGCGGCGCTGTAGCCGAAACCGTGGGCCGCTTGATGAAACAGTTGGGACAACACCGGCAAGTGCTGGCAGTGACGCACTTGCCCCAGGTTGCCGGGTGTGCCGACCAGCATCTGTTGGTCAGCAAAGCAGCTGTTCAGGGGCAAGTCAGCAGCCAAGTTCGACCCGTCAAAGGGGAAGAGCGCGTGAGCGAAATTGCCCGCATGCTGGGCGGCGAAAAGCTGTCGGCCACCACCTTGGCCCATGCCCGCGAAATGTTGGGCCAACACGTTTGACCATGGACATTATTTTGATCACCGGCATGTCCGGATCTGGCAAATCAGTTGCACTCAACGCGCTGGAAGACGCCGGCTATTACTGCGTGGACAACTTACCGCCCGAGTTGCTTATTCCATTTGTGCGGCTCGAAGAACAACAAAAAGAACAACGACTGGCCATTGCGATTGATGTCCGCAGCGCCAACTCTCTGCATTTGTTGCCTGAGCAAATCGTCTTGTTGCGTGACATGGGCATGACCGTGAAATCGGTGTTCTTGGATGCCAACTCCGACACCTTGCAAAGGCGTTACTCAGAGTCGCGCCGCAAACACCCCCTGTCTGGCGGCAGCAAGTCGCAAAGCGACAAGGCGCTGCTTGAAACCATTCAATTCGAGCGTGAACTGCTGTCTGATTTGCGCGAACGCGCACACGTCATCGACACCAGTTTGCTGCGTTCAGCGCAACTGCAAACCTACATCAAAACTTTGGTCAATGCGCCCACGGCGCAATTGACTTTGGTGTTTGAATCTTTTGGATTCAAGCGCGGCATTCCCTCAGATGCGGACTATGTGTTCGACATCCGCATGCTGCCCAACCCTCACTACGAAAGCGATCTCAAAGCCTTGACTGGCCGCGATGCGCCGGTGCAAGACTATTTGCGACAGTCTGAAGAGTTTGTGCAAATGCAATTGCAAATTGAAGGGTTTCTTAAGCAGTGGATTCCCGCCATTGAACGCGATCACCGCAGCTATGTCACGGTGGCCATTGGCTGCACAGGTGGGCAACACCGCTCGGTGTTCATGGTGGAGCAACTGGCAAAAAACTTCAGCGCCCGCTGGCTCACCCTGAAACGTCACCGCGAACTCGACGCACTGCAATAAGCAACGCGGGCTGGGCGACGGGGCAAGTCGTTCGCCAGCCGATGCGCTCACTCTTCCAGCAAGGTCCTGATGGGCGCTGGCAAACCCAATTCAGGCCAGGCCTGAGCAGACACCCACTGACCTTCACAGACCGGCGAGTCTTTCGCGTTGCCGGTCATACGAACGGGGTGCAAGTGCAAATCACGGTGCGTTAAGACATGCTTCCATGGCGCGATGTATTGCGCTGCCTGGCCTTGTGGCCAAGCGGCTAGCAACTGCGCTTCGGTCTCAAAAACCGGCAAACTGAACAAGCCCGCCCAGATGCCTTTGTCCGGTCTCTTTTGCAACCACACTTGGCCTTTTGAATTGACCGCCCACAGCATCCACAAAGTGGCACTGCTGCGTTTGAGTTTTTTGGTCTTCACCGGATAGGCCAGCGGTTTGCCTTGTTCTTTGGCTTGACAAATGGCGCTCACAGGACAAGCCTCGCACTGCACCTTTCGGGGCAAACACACGGTGGCGCCCAAGTCCATCAAGGCTTGGGTGTAACGGGGCATGTCCTTGGGTTTTTCGGGCAATAAATCTTGCGCCAGAGACCACAGCGTTTTTTCATTTTTTTTCAACGACAAGTCTTCAGCAAAGCCCAGCACGCGGGTCAGCACGCGTTTGACATTGCCGTCCAAAATAGCAGCCCGCTCTTGAAAGCAAAACGCCGCGATGGCTGCCGCCGTGGACCGTCCGATGCCTGGCAAGGTTTGCAGAAGTTCCGCTTGCTTTGGAAATTGGCCACCAAATCGGGTCACCACTTCTTGCGCGCACCGATGCAAATTGCGCGCACGGCTGTAGTAACCCAAGCCGCTCCACAGCGCCAGCACATCGTCTTGCGGCGCAGCTGCCAGTTCAGCCACGGTGGGAAACCGTGCCAAAAACCGTGGAAAGTAATCCAGCACGGTGCTCACTTGCGTTTGCTGCAGCATGATCTCGGACAGCCAGACGCGGTAAGGGTCTTGGGTGTTTTGCCAAGGCAAGCTCTGCCGGCCGTGCAGGCGCTGCCAGTCCACCACGGTGCGGGCAAATTCCAGCGGCAATATGCTCATGGTTTCTGACATTGTGGGCAATAAAAGGTGGAGCGCTGGCCTTGTACCAGCGACCGAATCGGCGTTTCACAGACGCGGCAGGGTTCTCCTGAGCGGCCATAAACAGAAGCTTCCAGCTGGAAGTAGCCGGTCCGGCCTTCTGCGTTGACAAAGTCTTTCAGCGAACTGCCGCCTTGCATCACCGCGCGGTTCAGCACCTGAACAATGGCCGAGTGCAAGCGCTCAATGCGCGGGCGCGACAAACGCGAGGCCTTGGTGGTGGGCCGAATGCGCGCCAAAAACAAGCTTTCAGACGCGTAGATATTGCCCACACCCACAACCACATCGCCCGCCAACAACACCTGTTTGATGGCGGACTGGCGCTTTTTCAGGGCCTCGGCAAATGTCGCCACATCAAACTGGCCGTCCAAGGGCTCAACACCCAAATGGCCCAACAATTTTTGGGCTTCGGGGGCGCTTTCAGAAGCGGCCCACACCACGGCACCAAAACGTCGCGGATCGTGCAAGCGCAGTACGCCGAGGTTGGTTACCAAATCCATGTGGTCATGGGGTCCGGCAGCCGCTTGGCTGGGCGCAAAGTTCAAACTGCCTGACATGCCCAAATGCAACAGCAACAGACCTTGGTCGAGATCGAGCAAAAGGTATTTGCCCCTGCGCCGAACCCCCAGCACGCTTCGCCCCAACAGACTTTGTGTCGCAACACCGAGCGGCCAGCGCAAGGGCTTGCCCATGTGCATGGCCAAAATTTGGGCGTTGGCTATGCGCTCGGCAAAACTGCGGCGGGTGACTTCAACTTCTGGGAGTTCTGGCATGCAAGGATCTGACAACAAAGGGCGGCTTTCGCCCTGTGGTGCATGGGTTAAACAGGTGGCTGGATTATGATGGCCCTATGAAATTCTGGCTGCGACTTGCTCTCTTGTCCTCGTGCATGGTTGGTGCTTGGGCGCAGCCTGCGGCACCGCAAACGGAGCCCACGCCCAAGAAATCGGCACTGGACGCCACACTTTTTTACCAAATCTTGCTGGGTGAATTGACCACCCGCCAAGGTTCGCCGGGCAGCGGTTTTTCGATCATGCTCGACGCTGCCCGCAAGGCCAAAGATCCTGCATTGTTTCAACGGTCTGTGGACATGGCACTGCAAGCCCGTTCTGGCGAGGCCGCCTTGCAAGCGGCGCAAAGCTGGAAAAAAGAAATTCCAACCGCCACCGAAGCCAGCCGCTATGTGCTGCAAATCTTGTTGGCCTTGAACCGCATCGAAGAAGCCGGCAAAGCGGTCGCGGTGTTGCTGAATGAACTGCCTTTGGATGAACAAGCGGGCGCCATTGTCTCGATTCCTCGTCTGTTTGGTGTTTCGCAAGACAAAGTGCTGGCGGCTGGCGTGGTCGAAAAAGCGCTCGCTCAATCATTGGTGCAACCTCAAACCGCCGCTTCCGCTTGGACCACCCTGGGCCGCATGCGCCGCGATGCCGGGCAAAACAACTTGGCTGTGGCTGCCGTTTTGAAAGGTCACGCCGCTGACCCCAAAGCCCCCGGGCCCTTGATTTTGGCGCTCAGCTTGGTGGCTTCAGAAAAAAGCACGCTCAAGCCTCTGCTCGACGCAGCGATGAAAACCGAGGTCTCGCCCGAATTGCGGATGGGTTATTCGCGCGCCCTGCTGAGTTTGCAATTGCCCAAAGAGGCCGGCGCACAACTCACCATCCTCAACAGCAAACACCCTGAGTTCTTAGATGGCTGGCTGTTGCATGGCCTGATGTTGCTCGAAAACAGCCAACCCGCTGAGGCGGAAAAACGCCTGACAGAATATGTGCGCCGGGTGGGTGCCAGCCCCAATGCAGAGCAACGGGTGGGGCTGTCTGAGGCCTTGATGTCCTTGTCGCAAATCGCCCAAAAGCAAGGCAAGCTGGACCGCGCTAACCAATGGTTGAGCCAGATTCCTGCGGGCACCGATCCGATCAAACTGGCCAGCCGACAAGCCGACTTGCTGGCCCAGCAAGGTCGTATGGACGAAGCCAAACGGGTGTTGGCACAAATCAAACCCGCCAACGCAGAGCAAGCTCAGCGCAAAGTTCTGGCCCAGTCTTTCTTGCTGCGCGAAAACCGCGAAACGCAAGCGGCCTACACCTTGGTCAAGGCCGAAGTGGCCCAGAAGCCAGACGACTCTGATCTCTTGACCGAATTGGCGCTCTTGTGCGAAAAGCTCAAGCGCTATGACGAGATGGAAACCCTGTTGCGCCAGTTGATGGCCCAAAGTCCGCAAGAAGCCCATGCGTTCAATGCGCTGGGCTACTCCCTGGCCGATCGCAACATTCGCTTGGATGAAGCGCGTCAGTTGATCGAAAAAGCCATTCAACTCTCCCCGCAGGACGCTTACATCCAAGACAGTCTGGGTTGGGTTTTGTTCAGGCAAGGCCGATCCGCCGATGCCCTGCGGATTCTGCAAGCCGCCTACAAAGCCAAGCCCGATGCAGAAATTGCCGCCCATCTAGGCGAAGTCCTGTGGGTCATGGGACAAACACGCGAAGCCGGCAACATCTGGCGTGAGGGTGTGTTGCTCAAGGCCGACAACGAGACGCTGGTCGAAACCCTCAAACGCTTCAACTTCAAGCCATGACGCTGGACTTGCCGGCGCGCCGCCAAGGGCTGCACCTGATGGGCATGGCCGTCCTCAGCTTGGTCGGCTGTGCCACACCGCGTCCGGGGGCTGAAAAACCCGCCGCTTATTGGTCAGGCCGACTGGCACTGCAACTGCAAAGCACGCCGCCACAAAACTGGAGCGCCAGTTTTGAGCTGCAAGGCACCGCCGAAGAAGGGCAAATGGCCTTGCTCAGCCCCTTGGGCACCACCTTGGCCAAGCTCAGTTGGAACCCGCGCTCAGCTTGGCTAGAGCAAGGCGCAGACAAAACCGAAAGCAGCAATCTGCACAGCTTGAGCCAGAAGCTGACGGGTACCGACCTGCCGATCCACGCAATTTTTGAGTGGCTGCAGGGCCGGGAAACTTCTGCACAAGGCTGGGTTGTTGACCTGTCAGCCTTAAACGAAGGTCGCCTGAGTGCACGCCGGATGGCGCCCGCCCCCGAGGCGCTGCTGCGCATCTTGCTCGACCGCTGAACCCTGATGCTCAGGCGCTGGCGATAATCACGGCATGAAATCGCTGCACGACGTTCCCGCTCCAGCCAAGCTCAATCTGTTTTTGCACATCACAGGGCAACGCCCCGACGGCTACCACCTGCTGCAATCGGTCTTCATGCTGATCGACTGGTGTGACACGCTGCACTTTGAAAAACGGGCCGGCGGCTCCGTCAGCCGAGAAGACCTGACCACACCCCTCCCTCCCGCCGACCTGATCACCCGAGCAGCCCTGTTGTTGCAACAACACACCGGCTGCACCCAAGGGGTGCACATTGCCGTCGAAAAACGCATTCCGGCTCAAGCCGGCATGGGCGGCGGATCTTCTGACGCGGCCAGTTGCTTGTTGGCCCTGAACCGGCTTTGGGAGCTTAATTTGAGCCTGCCAGACCTCGAAAAACTGGGCCTGCAGTTGGGCGCCGACGTACCCTTCTTTTTGCGTGGCCAAAATGCCTGGGTGGAGGGCGTGGGCGAAAAAATCACTCCTATTTCATTACCTCCAGCCGAGTTCTGGGTCCTCAAACCCCCTTCCGGGGTGGAAACAGCCCAAATTTTTAAGCATCCTGACCTTCAAAGGGCCACAAATACTGCTACAATTTCGGTCTTTGCTGCAGACCCATATGGCTTTGGTCACAATGATCTGCAACCCGTCGCCCAAGTGATATGTCCTGAAGTCTCGCAAGCACTGCAAGTGCTGACCGACGCAGGCCTGAACGGCAAGATGACAGGTTCTGGCAGTGCCGTGTTTGCGCACAGCACCTCAGGCACAACGCCTCTTCCGGTTCCGGATCACTGGCAAGTGCGCAAATGCAGCAATTTAGACGTTCACCCCTTACGGGGCTGGGCTTCTAGCGATAGTTGATCGGTCGATCGCTGTTTCAGCGGTCAACCCGTGTAGGGGAGTCGCCAAGTTGGTTAAGGCACCGGATTTTGATTCCGGCATTCGAAGGTTCGAGTCCTTCTTCCCCTGCCAAATACGTTGATTCGTACAGGCCCTTTTTTCTGATCGCTGGAATGCACATGCAGCCTGCTTCACTCCCCCCCGATTTCATGTTGTTCACCGGCAACGCCAATCCTGTTTTGGCGGCCGAAATTGCCCGTTGTCTTGGCACTCAATTGGGTGCTGTCGATGTGGGCCGCTTCTCTGACGGCGAAGTCACCGTCGAGCTCAAGCAAAACGTGCGTGCACGCGAAGTCTTTGTGGTTCAGTCCACTTGCGCGCCCACCAACGAAAACCTGATGGAATTGCTGATCATGGTGGATGCGCTGAAACGCGCTTCGGCTGGTCGCATCAGCGCCGTCATTCCTTATTTTGGTTACGCACGCCAAGACCGCCGCCCTCGCTCCACGCGCGTGCCCATTTCGGCCAAAGTGGTGGCCAACATGTTGCAAGCCGTCGGCGTCGACCGCGTTTTGACCATGGACTTGCACGCTGACCAAATTCAAGGCTTCTTCGACATTCCGGTCGACAACATTTACGCATCACCCGTGTTGTTGGGCGATTTGCGCCAGCAAAACTACGACGACCTGATTGTGGTGTCCCCCGACGTGGGTGGCGTGGTGCGCGCACGCGCATTGGCCAAACAATTGGGCTGCGATCTGGCCATCATCGACAAGCGCCGCCCCAAAGCCAACGTAAGCGAAGTGATGCACGTGATTGGCGAGATTGAAGGCCGCAACTGCGTGATCATGGACGACATGATCGACACCGCGGGCACCTTGGTCAAAGCTGCCGAAGTTCTGAAAGAACGCGGCGCTAAAAAAGTCTACGCCTATTGCACCCACCCGATTTTTTCGGGCCCCGCCATTGACCGCATTGCCAAGGGTGAAGCCTTGGACGAGGTCGTGGTCACCAACACCATTCCGTTGACGGCCGAAGCCGCAGCGTGTTCCAAGATTCGCCAACTCTCTGTTGCCCCTTTGATTGCTGAAACAATCAACCGGATTGCGCACGGTGAGTCGGTGATGAGCCTGTTCTCCGATCCAAGCTGATCGAAAGCAGGCCGCAGTGGCCAGCCGTCCTGAGGGATGGTCTGGCTTTTTTTGAGTCAGAGTCACACTGGTCGCGGTGGACTCTAGAAGGAGAAATCTATGAAATTCGTCGCTTTTGAGCGCGCTAAGCAGGGCACGGGTGCGAGCCGCCGTCTCCGCAATTCCGGTCGCACACCGGGTATCGTTTACGGTTCGACAACAGCTCCTCAGCTGATCGAGCTGGACCACAACGCTTTGTGGCACGCCCTGAAGAAAGAAGCTTTCCACGCTTCGATCCTCGATATGGAACTCAACGGCAAATCCAGCCAGGTTTTGTTGCGTGACTACCAAATGCACCCTTACAAGCAATTGGTGCAACACATCGACTTCCAGCGCGTTGATGCCAATACCACTTTGCACATGAAAGTGCCATTGCACTTCAGCGGCGAAGAAGAGTCTGAAGCCGTCAAGACCGACAAGTGCACCGTCAACCACGTGGTGACCGAGCTCGAAATCGCTTGCTTGCCCGCCAACTTGCCCGAGTTCATTGCTGTGAGCTTGAACGGTCTGACCAAAGGCGTTTCGTTGCACCTGAACGACATCACTTTGCCTGCCGGTTGCAAGGCTGTGACCCATGGCAAGAAAAACCCTGTTTTGGTGGCGGTGATCGCCCCCGTCGAAGAAGTGGTGGCTGCCCCTGTGGCTGCTGCGCCTGCCGATGCCAAAGGCAAGGGCAAAGGCAAGAAGTAATCTTCTGGTCTTGGGCTGCACAAGCCCCCCAGCAAAAGGCCCGCTCTGCGGGCCTTTTCTTTGGCTGTTCGGCAATGCGCGCAGACACCCCTCGACGCCACGGATAATCTCTCCCCATGATCAAACTCTTAGTCGGCCTGGGCAATCCGGGCAACGAATACGAAGACACCCGCCACAACGCTGGTTTTTGGTGGATCGATGCAGTGGCACGCGAGCTCAAGGTCTCACTGGTCCCCGAGCGCAGTTACCACGGCTTGGTGGCCCGCACCACGGTCAAAGGCCAAACGGTGTGGCTGCTGGAGCCACAGACCTTCATGAATTTGTCGGGCAAATCGGTCGGTGCCTTGGCCCGGTTTTTCAAGATTCAGCCGCAAGAAATTCTGGTGGCCCACGACGAGTTGGACATCAGCCCCGGCGAAGCCAAGCTCAAGCTGGGTGGCAGCCATGCCGGCCACAACGGCTTGCGAGACATCCACGCGCAATTGGGCACCGCGGACTACTGGCGACTGCGCCTGGGCGTGGGCCATCCGGGTGACAAAGCCGAGGTGGTCAATTGGGTGCTGAAGAAACCCATGTTGGAACATCGCAAAGCCATTGATGAAAGCATTCACCGCTCGGTGCAGGCTTTGCCACTGTTACTGGCAGGCGACATGACCAAGGCCATGGCACTGATTCACACCAGCAAACCCCCTCGCCCCAAACCGCCTCGCCCTGCCCCAGTGCCCAAGCCGGTCAGCGCCGCAGACGCCGCAGAATCAGGTGACGCTGCTGTAGCAACGCAGTCTAAGCCCGCGTAACGGGCTCGTTCTTGCTCACTGCCCTTGCAGGCGTCGGTACTTGGCCCACAGTGACTCTTGGCTTTCGACGTGCTGAGGGTGAATGGGAATGCACGCCACCGGACAGACCTGCACGCACTGAGGCTCGTCAAAATGACCGACGCATTCGGTGCATTTGGACGGATCGATTTCATAAATCTCTTCACCCAAATAAATGGCCTGATTGGGGCACTCAGGCTCACACACATCACAGTTGATGCATTCATCGGTGATCATCAGTGCCATGAAACGGGCTCCGCAAATTTTTGCATCTTGGTCATGCCCCAATTATCGGACAGCCCGATCAGCCTGAACAATTGCAGGGCTGTTTGGCACGAGAGGACTCTGCCCGCGCAACCGCATGGGCTTGCATAGGCCTAAAATGCCTTTGTGAACACCATCTTGAACGCCGATCTTCATTGCCATTCCGTCATCTCGGACGGCACCCTCACCCCCGAAGCGCTGGCAGAACGGGCCAAGGCCAACGGGGTGGAACTTTGGGCGCTGACCGATCACGACGAAGTGGGGGGACAAGACCGCGCCTTGGCAGCTGCCCGCGCGCAGGGTCTGCCTTATTTAACGGGCACCGAAATCTCCATCACCTTTGCCGACAAAACGGTGCACATCGTTGGCTTGGGCTTTGATGCTCACAACACCAACTTGGTCGAAGGTTTGCGCCGCACCCGTGGTGGACGGGGTGACCGGGCCCAAGAAATGTCCGATGGACTGGCCAAAGTGGGCATTCATGGCGCATACCAAGGTGCCCTGCAATATGCCGGTAACCCAGAGCTCATTTCTCGAACCCACTTTGCACGCCATTTGGTCGAAACCGGCGTGTGCAGCGACACCTCGGAGGTGTTTCGCAAATTTCTGACCGATGGCAAACCCGGCTTTGTGCCCCACCGCTGGGCTCGATTGCAAGAAGCTGTGCAATGGATCACCGGCGCAGGCGGAGTTGCCGTCATTGCCCACCCGGCGCGCTATGGCTTCAGCCCCAACGAAGAGTACGCCCTGTTCAGCGAGTTCAAAGCCCATGGTGGGCGCGCTGTCGAAGTGGTGACCGGCAGCCACTCTTCGCAAGAAGCCGTGCGTTACGCCGAAACCGCCCTCGAGTTTGATCTGGCAGCCTCGCGCGGAAGTGACTTTCACAGCCCCGACGAAAGCCGCATCGATCTGGGTACGCTGCCCCTCTTGCCCGGCCAACTGACCCCTGTGTGGGAACTGTTGGTTGACCGCATTCAGTGAGCAAGCCCGAATCTTCCACCCTTCAAGGCATCGGTTTTGCCATTTTGGCAATCGCCTGCTTTGCCACACTGGACACCACCACCCGCCACATCAGTGCAGGTTTCTCGGTCTTGGTGGCGCTCTGGTTTCGCTATGCGATTCAAGCGGTCATCACCACGGCCGTGTTTTGGCCGGGCCGAGGTCGCCAACTGTTGCGCACGCAACACCCGAGGTTTCAACTGGCTCGGGGCAGCTTGCTGTTTGCCTGCAGCATCTTGGCTTTCTTCAGCCTCAAGTACATGCCCGTGGGGGAATTCACGGCCATCGCTTTGCTGTCGCCGTTGGTCATCACGCTGTTAGCCGCGCGCCTGTTGAACGAGACCATTCGCCCATTGCGTTGGGTGCTGGTTGCTGGCGGGTTTGCGGGCACGTTGGTCATCATTCGGCCTGGCAGCCACCACTTTGATTGGACGGTGGTTTTGCCGTTGATGCTGGTGGCCACCAACGCGGCATTTCAAATTTTGACGAGCAAAATGACCAAGCTCGAAGACCCGATCACCATGCACTTCTACACCGGCTGGATCGGCACCGCGCTGGCCTCGTGCATGCTGCCTTTTGCTTGGGAAATGCCGCAAGACCCGATCGTCTGGTTGCAGTTGTTGTTAATGGGTGTGCTGGCTTCTATTGGGCATTTCTTTTTGATCTTGGCTTACGGCAGAGCCCCAGCAGCGACCCTCACGCCTTACATGTACACGCAAATTGGCTTTGCGGTTTTGGCGGGATGGGTGGTGTTTGACCATTTGCCAGACCAATGGACCTTTGTAGGCATGGGCCTGGTGGCCCTTTGTGGCGCGCTGGGCGCATGGCTCACCGTGCGCGAAAATCGGATCGCCATTCAACCCCCTGAATCTTGACACCCACCCAGGTGAACACCTGCGCACCCATGCTCTTTCTCCGGCAAGTCGGCAGGAACCCCAAGCAGTAAAGAAGTGAAGCACGACACAAGAGCACGACACAGGAACACGACACAAGTGCACTGCACAGAAGCACTGCAGCATGCATCGTCTAAGGCCGTGCTACTGAACCTGAACCTGAACCTGAACCTGGCCCCCCGCCCAAGCCCACTGCCCTCATTTCATTTCATTCAACAGATCTCACAATGGCCCAGTTTTTCGTTGTCCACCCAGAAAACCCTCAAGCCCGTCTGCTCAAGCAAGCGGTGCAACTGCTCAACCAAGGCAGCGTTTTGGCTGTGCCCACCGACTCCAGCTACGCTTTGGTTTGCCACTTGGACGATAAAAATGCGGCGGACCAATTGCGCCGTATCCGCGGGGTCGATGACAAACACCACTTGACCGTGTTGTGCCGTGACCTGAGCGAATTGGCCAACTACGCCAGAGTCGACAACCGCCAATTTCGGACCATCAAGCAAGCCACGCCGGGCCCATTCACCTTCATCCTTGAGGCGACCAAAGAAGTGCCGCGTCGGGTTAGCCACCCTCAGCGCAAGACCATCGGCCTGCGGGTGCCCGCACATACGGTGTTGCAAGAACTCCTGACCTTGCACGGTGCGCCCTTGTTGGCCGCCACCCTGATCTTGCCCGGTGATGAATGGCCGCTGAATGACCCCGAAGACATTCGAGAACGACTGGAACACCAAGTCGGCGCCGTGATTGATGCCGGCGCCTGCTCCCTCGAGCCCACCACGGTGGTGGACATGAGCGGTGAAGAACCCGAAGTCTTGAGGCTCGGCCAAGGCGACCCGGCCATTCTGGGTCTGAGACAATCGGGTTCTGTATGACCGACCTGATCCAAACCGTTCTCATTTATGCCTTGCCGGTGATTTTTGCCATCACCTTGCATGAGGCCGCGCACGGTTACATCGCGCAACGCTTGGGCGACAACACCGCCGCCATGATGGGCCGCGTCACCCTCAACCCTTTTCCACACATCGACCCGGTGGGCACCATCTTGTTGCCCCTGTTGCTTTATTTCAGCACCAGCGGGGCTTTTTTGTTTGGCTATGCCAAGCCCGTGCCCGTGCGCTTTGGCAATCTGAACAACCCCAAGCGCGACATGATTTGGGTGGCCCTGGCCGGGCCGGCCTCTAACTTGCTGCAAGCGCTGTTGTGGGGTGTCTTGCTGTATGTGTTGGCAGGCAGTGGCGTGACCGAACGCTTTTTTCTGGAAATGTGCCGTGCTGGCATGCTGACCAATGTGGTGATGTTTGCGTTCAACTTGTTCCCATTGCCACCCCTCGATGGTGGCCGTATTGTGGTGGGCCTTTTGCCTTGGCGGCAAGCCGTGAAGTTCTCGCGGGTCGAGCCCTGGGGCTTCTTCATTGTCATGGCCTTGGTGATCACCGGGGTCATCAGTTCTTGGTGGATGCAGCCATTGATGGGCGTCACCTTTGACCTGCTCAAACTCACGCTCAGCCCACTGGCTGCGCTGTTGCGATAACTTGCTTTTGATTGAATTTCTCCATGACTTCCAAGCCCCGTACCCGCGTTCTGACAGGCATCACCACCACCGGCACCCCCCACTTGGGCAATTACGTGGGCGCCATTCGCCCCACCGTGAACGCCAGCCGAGACAGTCAAACCGACGGTTTTTATTTCTTGGCCGACTACCATGCGCTCATCAAATGCGATGAACCCGTGCGCATTCAACGCTCAACCCTTGAGATTGCCGCCAGCTGGATCGCCTCGGGCCTGGACCCCGAAAAAGTCACCTTCTACCGCCAATCGGACATTCCAGAAATTCCCGAACTCACGTGGCTGTTGACCTGTGTCACTGGCAAAGGCTTGCTGAATCGGGCCCACGCCTACAAGGCCGCGGTTGACAAAAACAACGCCGCTGGCCACGACCCTGACAGCGATGTGACGGCTGGGCTGTTCATGTACCCGGTGCTCATGGGGGCTGACATCTTGATGTTCAAGGCGCACAAAGTGCCGGTGGGCCGCGACCAAATCCAGCACATCGAAATGGCGCGGGACATGGCCTCCAGCTTCAACCATTTGTATGGCGAGCAATTTGTGTTGCCCGAAGCCGTGATTGAAGAATCCGTCGCGTTGCTGCCCGGTCTGGACGGCCGGAAAATGAGCAAAAGCTACGACAACACCATCCCCTTGTTTGCCCCGGCAGCCCAAATGCGCAAACAAATTGCGGGCATCGTCACCGACTCCAAAGCCCCGGGCGAACCCAAGTCCACCGAAGGCTCGGCCTTGTTTCAGATTTACCAGGCTTTTGCCAGCACCGAAGAGTCTGCGGCCATGGCCAAAGCCTATGCCGAAGGCATTGGCTGGGGCGATGCCAAGCAAATGTTGTTTGAACGCATTGACCGCGAAATTGCCCCCATGCGCGAGCACTATCAGGCCTTGATCAACAACCCAGGCCATATGGACAAGATTTTGTTGGCGGGTGCCGACAAGGCCCGCACGCTGGCCACCCCGTTCATGCGCGAATTGCGCCACGCTGTGGGCTTGCGAGCGTTGTCATCGGGAGCCTCGACTCAAGCGCAAAAAGAAAGCAAAGCCGCGATCGCCAGTTTCAAGCAATACCGGGAAAAAGACGGCCAGTTTTATTTCAAGCTGGTGGATGCTCAGGGCCAAACCCTTTTGCAGAGTTTGGGCTTTTCGTCACCCAAGGATGCGGGCCAGGCCATTGCCCGACTGCAAATTGACGGCTTGGCGGCTTTGCCGGATTTAAATGCCCTGCTGGAGCCCTTGGACTCGGCAAAAGAACAAGCTTTGCAAGCTGCTTTGGCAGAAATCGCACAATCTAAAAAGTCAAATTAACAACTTTTACAATTTTCACAATATTTATTGCGAAAATGCCTTACAGAGTGTATCCTTAAACCTAATGCCTACTCTAGAGAACTAAACCATGACTGTATATGTCATCGACGACCACCCTTTGATGCGCGATGCGCTGACCATGCTTGTGCACCGTGTCAAACCAGGTCTCAAAATCATCCCTATCCACAAACTGAATGTTGTGGAATCCACGGTTGATAAAAACGGCACTCCCGAGCTGTTCTGCTTGGATCTGCAATTGCCCGACACGTTGGGCATGTCAGGTGTGCAAGTTTTGAAAGCCAAATACCCCAACGTGCCGTTGGCGGTGGTCACCAGCTCCAGCGCCAGCGAGTTTGAGTCGCGATGCATTGAAGCCGGCGCCAACGTCTTCATTGAAAAATCAAACAGCCCCGCGCAAATCATCGCTTCGTTGCGCACTTTGTTGGTCAACGAAGAAGACGATGCCGAAGATGAGTCCAGCCCTGCCGGTCCGACCAAGCTGTCCAAACGCCAAAAACAACTGATTTTGATGTTGGACCAAGGCCTGTCGAACCGCGAGATTGCTGAAAAACTCGACATCAGCGAACACACCGTCAAGGTGCACTTTTGGCGCTTGTTCCGCCGCTTGGGCGTGAACAGCCGCACACAGGCTTTGCACTTTGCACGCACCAACGGATGGCTGGGGATTTAAGTTCCCCCTTAAGTCCCCTTAACCCCGCGATGCTGCGGGGCACAAAAAAACCGGCACGCAAGTGCCGGTTTTGCTTTGTAGAGACAAAACGATCGCAGGTCAGTCTTTTTTCTTGTTCACGATATCGGGCGTCACCGCATCCAACACATTCACCGTGGTCTTGATGCCATAGACCACCGCAGAACCTGCGGCATCGGCAACGGCCAACACCGAGCATCCCGACAGCGCCAAAGCGCCCACCAGCACAGACAGCCACAACTTCATTCTCATGTTCATTCACCTTGGTCAGTAAAACCTCACACCCGATGGCGTGGAAGGATGCAGGCCAATGCTTACGGCCGCTTTTGCAAGCTCTCCAACGCCAAGCGCAATTGCTGATCGGTTTGTTGCAGCATACCTTCAAAAATACTGGCATCCATGCTTCGGTTGTTCACCTTCAACAAACCTCGCGCGTAGTCATAAGTAGCGCTCAAGGCGTTGCCTTGCTTGACAGCAAAGCCTGTGGCCACGGCCATTTCTCGCTGATCAGGGGTGATGAAGGAGCCCTCAATTTCGAGTTTGCCGTGAGACTTCAATTGCTCAACCAAAGAAGGATCGCTGCCGTTGGCGGCTTGCAGCTCAACCCATAGCGCGCCTTCTAATCTGCCCGTGTCGGTTTTGCCTGTGAGCGTGGGCATGCCCACAGAAAAACCTTTGACCAGCAATGTCCGCAGGGCTTGTGCTGCCACTTTGTTTTCTTGCGCCGTGAGCGCCTGAACGCCGCAACTGCTGTCAAAAAGTTGGATCAGGCTTTCAACCGACTCGGTGTGCAAACCATTCACGGCCCACTGCATACGCAGGTCCGTGAGGGTTTGGCCCGACGCCTCTAACTTGCTCACCGAAGGCGTCAAGGACATGTTCATCCGATCGCCCTTTTCTTTGGCCTCCATGCGCAACTCAAGGCCATCTAAAGAGCCGAGTGTGGTGCTGGCTTGGGCCACTTTGAAGCTGCCACTGCCGGTGCCTTTGCGCAGATCATCCACCTCTAAATCCATCGCCAAACCTTGAATGCTCAGCGCCTCGTCCCTGCCACGCACCACCAAGCGATCAATCTTTGTTGCCAAGACCATCTTCTGGCCATCCATGGCGAACATGCCAGTCGTGGGCGAGATTTCAAGCATCTCACCCGAGCGGCGCATCGCCACGGCCGGCAAGTTCAAGCTGCTGCGCACGGCCCCACCAAAGTCCAACACACCCTGGCCAGTGAGGGGCGAGGCAGAACCAAACACGGACTTGAACTCCTGGGCGTCATCCCCTTGCGGGGCCAATTGCCAAGAGAACCGGGCCAAGCCGCTGGGCATGGGCAAATGCTCGAGCGTGTAAGAGACTTGAAACGTCAAATCTTCTTCATCTTGCGCCTGGCAATCGGGCGACAAAACTAGCTCTAACTGCCCCTTAGACTGAAACAGCCCACGCTCTTGCGTCACCTGGCTCACCCGCCATGGGTTGGACTTTTGGCTTGTGTCACGCACCGTCAGACTCTTCAGAGTGTCTTGGGTTTTCATGCCCACCAATACCGATGCCCCCACCCAGCTCACACCCAGCAAAGCCAGAGTGGCTCCCACCGCGACCCAAGTTTTCTTCATCCTGCTGCGCTTTCCTCAAAAATGATCCGCGCAATACTAACCCGAGCGAGAAGGAATTTGTCGCCCCAAAAGTCTGCCTCTCCAAGTCAAAACCATTTTTCACCCTGCTGTAAGCACGGGGGATGCAAGTCTCTTTGCCCTTAACAGGCCAGCACAGCTCTCCGGTCAGCCATGCCAGTCGTGCCTAAGTCGGTTTGGCAGGCGTCACAGCCTGCGGCCCTGAATCACGCGGACCAACACCATCACTAAAGCGACCACCAACAAGAGGTGAATCAAACCGCCAAGGGTGTAGGACGTGACCAAGCCCAACAACCACAAAATAACCAAAACAACGGCCAGTGTTTCAAGCATCGTGAGTCCTTTTATTTTTTGTCGACTTCGTGGCCAACCACGCCGCCCACGGCCGCACCACCTAAGGTGCCCGTCGTGCTTCCGCCGGTCAAGATGGCACCGCCAATGGCCCCAACACCTGCGCCAATGGCGGTGTTCTTTTCTTGCTGTGTCATGCCAGCGCAGGCAACCATGGCCAAAGAGGCAACGGTCAGCAGGGCCGTGCCAGAAATGCGAATCAGAGGATGAAGGGTGTGCATGGCGAAACTCCTTGTCTTGGAAGACGAAACCCTGACCCAAGCCCGAGTCACCATGACGCAGGACCGGCCAGCCATCCCAAGATAGAAGAACGCCCCTTGCGGGTCTGTCCGGCAGACCACATAGGGGCTCTAGTTTGTGTGGATCTGCATCACCTTGGTTGCTTGGACCACGCCTCAGGCAGGGTGATCTTGCCGAGCAGGTTTGGGGCTTGCTTCTCTGCTTGTCACATTGCACAACCTGTTTTAGATCGATGGCTAGGCGCAAACCGAAGAGACTGGTCAACGACGAAAAATTGCAGAAAAAGGTCTAGACGTGAAATCAAGTTGTTGCATGACCAGCAAAGATTTGCAAGCAGGTAAATTGGTGAGTAGAAATGAAAAACGCGCCGGAGGGCGCGTTTTTTGTGGAGTCACTTGGGGGGCACTCGTGATTGAGTAAATAACATGCTCAGGTCAAAAAACATCGTTTCTTGGTGTCGCTGGGGATTCGAACTAATTTTTCCATCGCCCCCTCGCTTGCTTTGCAGCTTCAACTGAAGCTGTGCTGACCTGCCCAAGCATGTCGTTAATAAATTCCTTAACTCGGGTTGGTGCTGATTCTGGCGAACCCGCATTAAAAGGTGGTTTGGGGTCGTACTCAAGGTAGAGTTGAACTGCTTCTGCATAGGTTCGGTTTCTCATGAGTGCAACCAGAGCCAAGCCGAAGTCCATACCAGCAGTAACCCCGCCTCCGGTAATCCGATTGCGATCGATCACCACCCGTTCTTTGACAGGTGTTGCTCCCAGTTCTCCCAAGGCATCGATGGTCATCCAATGGGAGGTTGCGCGGTAACCCCTCAGCAACCCAGCAGCACCAAGAATCAAAGAGCCGGTACACACACTCGCCAGATATTTGGATTTCGGTGCTTGATCTGCGAGGAACTTCAGAACTACCGGGTCTTCCATCATTAGGAGGGTGCCATTGACCCCACCTGGAACGAATAGTAGATCCAGGGTTTTAGGGCAGTCTGCGAATGATGTGGTGGGCGTCACAGGAATGAGCACAGTGATGGCGCCAGAAGTCCCACCAACAGGTCGCGTGTCCTTCCATAACAAATGAATCTTGCGATTTAACAAAGACTCAAACACTGCGAGTGGACCGACGAGATCCAGCAAGAACATGCCTGGGTAGACCACCATGCCGATGTTCAGCTCTTCGCCGCCCACAAGATCAGGATACTTCTTCATGAAGTATCCCGTTGCATGATCATGCTCCGCACTGCTGCTTGCTTTCGACGCTGATGTTACGCCACACATGCCGGCCAACAGCGCGACAAGATTAAATGTTCGTCGGTCCATGGTCGCCCTTAGAAGTCCATAGTTGCAGTCAGCATTACCGTGCGGCGTGGTGCTGGAAAGTACAGCGGCCCAGCACTCGATGATTGACTGCTTGGCACCACATACTTTTTATCCAGCAAGTTATTGATTGCCAAATTCAAACTCACACCCTTCATTCGATAGGAGACTTGCGAGTCATAAACGGTAGCAGCCGGCGTAAAGTTGGTGTTGCTGGAATCGGCAGCCAACTTCGAGTGATGACGCAAACCCAATCCAAAACCCAAACCAGCGAAATCACCCCCACGAACGTTGTAGCGCATGGCCAACCTGGCGGTTTGCGCAGGAACGTTTTGAAGGAACTTACCAACGCTTGCGACGCTGTTCTGGTTTTCAACTGTGATGGCCTTCTGATCGCTCAAACCAGCGAGAACTGTCATGCTTTGGCTGGCTTTCCAAGCCAAGTTCAGGTCAATACCCTTGGAATTCTGTTTGCCCACTTGGTAGGTATAGCCATCTGAACCACTCGTCGGTACATTTGTCCTCGTTAAGTCAAACCAAGCAAGTGTTGCTGAAACTCCATACCAATCCATGAGGCGCACGCCCACCTCAGTTTGTTCGGATTCCTCTGCCTTGATTGGCTGTTGGTATGTGCCGTACATTGGCACTCTCATTCCTTGACCATATCCAGCAAAAAGTGATGCCTTCGGCGTAAGATCATAAACAGCGCCAAACCTTGGAAGCACCTTATTCAATCTGGTTGTTCTGTCATGCGCGAAGGCAGGTAGTCCAAGTGCGTTATAGACTGCAATCGCTGGGTCATTTCCGTAGTAATCATTCAGTTCAGTCTGCGCATACCGCAAAGCCGCTTGTAAGTGCCACCGATCGATATCAATCTGATCTTGAATGTAAACCGCCTTCGTCGTGCTAGAAATCTTGTTGTAGGGATCAATTGGTGCAGTGGGTTCGACCCAAGCTGCATATGGCGCGGAATAGTTGTTGTACGTGCAACCAAATCCGGAAGCGCAGGCAGCCCATGCTGGGAATCCAAACACATCTGTTGAATTTGCCACAACGTAACCATGGTCTCTGGTTTTGACCTGCTCAGCACCCAAGAGTAACGTGTGCTTGGTAGTGCTGACATCAAATTTAGCCGTCAGCGAAGACGAAATGACGCTGGTTTTCATGTCGCTGTTCAATCTTGCGGACTCGGCTCCTCCGGGGGTCAGATAAAACATCGCCCTTTGATCAAACTTGGCACGTGTCTCTGCAATAACAAAGTCAAACTTCCAAGTGTCATTCAAACGCTGGTTGTATTGCGCGTTGACCGAGTCTGCGTTCATCTTGCTCTTTGGAATACCCTCTGCAGTCAAATTTCCGTTTCGGGCTGCAGTCTGGGTAGGCAGGCCAACTGAGTCATACCACTCATTTTCGACACGCTTAAGCCGCAGTACGAACTTGCGGTCGCGGTCGATGTTAAGAGCGATACTTGGGGCAATGAAAGTTTGACTGGAACTGACCCGATCGGTTTCGCTGTCTGCCGATTGCTTTTGTACGATGAGGCGCACCCCTAACGTTTCATTGATGGGCTGATTCAGATCAGCGAAGTAAGCCCTGTCGTTGTTAGAGGCAGTCCTAACACCAACTTGTCTTCTGGCATCTGGACCAGGCGCTTTGGTCGTGATACCGATCATCCCACCGACACTGTCTGCACCAGTGGACTGTGATGTGGAATAGAGAGTCCCACCCGGGCCCTTCACCACGTCCACTTGCTCCATGTTGTAAACAGGCTCTAGGTTGCTGAAGTAGCCAGGGCTTGCCACTCCGTCCACCACCACCGCCGCATTGAAGCCGCGAATCTTAAAACTCGTGACGGTTGAGAAATCCCTTTGGTCGAAATGCTGCACATTGCTGACGTTGCTGGTGACATCCGAAAGCTTTGTTGCACCTTGATCTTCAATCACTTGCCTTGGCACAACGACTACCGTCTGGGGAATGTTCTCAATAGGGGTGTCTGTTTTGGTTGCCATACTGGACTGTGGAACCACATACCCATCGATTCGACCAGCAGTCACTGTGATTGTTGGCGTCGTCACTGACTCGGACATTTGGGCTTGAGCAGCAATCGATACAAAAGCCGAGGAAATTGCGAGAACAATTTGATTTGGGCGCAAGCTAGTGCGCTCATACTTTGATTTCATGTTTAACTTTCAGAATGCGTAAATACATCTGCAGAGATAAATCTCTGCAGATTTGACTCACCTTTCGGTGATGGGCGATTTACGAAGCTGAAGGTGGTGCCCTTGAGCGCGAATGCGTCCAGGCAAATAGAGGCTTATGAGCCTGATAAAAAAGTACTGGCAGCAAGCTTTCCACCGG
This sequence comes from Pseudomonadota bacterium, assembly GCA_046047055.1. Classification (GTDB taxonomy): domain Bacteria; phylum Pseudomonadota; class Gammaproteobacteria; order Burkholderiales; family Burkholderiaceae_C; genus Limnohabitans_A. The sequence continues at coordinate 44,428 of JBJOIR010000003.1, forward strand.
TACGGTGGCGAAAGTCAGCGATGCATTTGCCAAGGCCTTGTCGGTTTGAAGACTACAGTAGGGGCAGTCACCACCGTGTTCATGAAGGGTCGTTGGGCCCTGTTTATGTGAGGTAAAACCATCCTGACCCAGCTCAGATTGGGATACCCACTTCATCCCGTCTGTTGTGCAGACCTCGGCTAGATTTCCACTTGTGCGGTCTGCCGCCAAAGCTTTGCTAACAGTTGGCGCAAAGACAACCATCATCATCGCCAGAAGGGCGATGATTGAAATGCGGCGGATTTGGGAACTGTCAAACATGCACATTTAATTTTACTGTAAGGCGATCTGACAATTTTCTGTTCCTCCCCCTCCTCTACGGGCTTGTCGCCCGCCTTTAAGGATTTGATTTTTTGTGGGTGAGTTTGTTGATTGTGGGTGTGTGTGGGCGTCTTAAAAAACCATGCTCAACGATGCCCACAGAAATGCCCACACGGTGGCGTGGTGAACGGCTCGGCTTGATTGCAAATCGATGTAATGAAAGCAGTCCGATGAACGTAAGGCCTTGATTCTGCAAAGAAAAAAGGAAAACCGCGCTAAATAACTAGATTCAGTGCGGTTCATTTGGCGGAGAGGGAGGGATTCGAACCCTCGGTAGTGTTGCCACTACGCCTGATTTCGAGTCAGGTACATTCGACCACTCTGCCACCTCTCCTGGGTCGCTGTCGAAGCGCAGATTCTATCAGAGCCCCTCAGGGCTTTTTGGGCACCATGACTGGTGCATTTCGAGGCGCCATGGTGATGGACACGGTGCTGGCTACCAGCATGCCCCCATCCACCATTTCCAGTGTTGCCGTGCGTTCTTGGCGCGTCATGACCACAAAGCTATTTTTGCCGCGCACCGACGAGACCACCGTCCAGCCTTGGGCGGGATATGCCTCCAGGAAAAACCGATAGGCCGCATCAAAATCGCGTCCCACATCCAGCACCACACGGCCCACCCAGTTGTCACCCGAGCCAATGATCAAAGACTGATCACCACGAATCACGGCACCTGGGGGCAAAGGCATTTGCCCCAACAATTGTTGGGGGTTTTGTACTTTGCCGTCCAGTCCCACGCCAACCGAGGGTGCACTGGCGGGGTTGGCGCAAGCGCCGAGGCCCAGCACACAGACGGCAATTGCCATGCCAACCCACAGTCGCCGTTGGATGTCGTTCATCACATTACTCCTGGTGAGGACAGTCATGCGTTTCAAGCGCTCAAGACCGCAAGACCGCCCATGTAGGGGCGCAATGCTTCTGGCACGGTGACCGAGCCATCGGCGTTTTGGTAATTTTCGAGCACGGCCACCAAGGTGCGGCCCACTGCCAAGCCCGAGCCGTTCAGGGTGTGCACCAACTCGTTTTTGCCTTGCGCGTTTTTGAATCGGGCTTGCAGTCGACGCGCTTGGAAAGCTTCGCAGTTCGATACCGAGCTGATCTCTCGGTAGGTGTTTTGCGCGGGCACCCACACTTCAAGGTCGTAGGTTTTGCTGGCGCCAAAACCCATGTCGCCGGTGCACAAGCTCATGACACGGTAGGGCAAGCCGAGCTTTTGCAACACGGCTTCGGCGTGGCCGGTCATGGCTTCCAGGGCTTCGTAGCTGTGATCGGGGTGCACGATTTGCACCATTTCGACTTTGTCAAATTGGTGTTGGCGAATCAGGCCCCGTGTGTCGCGCCCTGCGCTGCCGGCCTCTGAGCGGAAGCAAGGGGTGTGGGCGGTCAGCTTGATGGGCAAGTCGGCTTCAGACAGTACTTCGTCACGCACCACGTTGGTCAGGGTGACCTCTGAGGTGGGGATGAGGTAAAGGTCTTGGTTTTCTTCGCTGCCGTCTTGGCCACCTTTGTTGGCGGCGAACAAGTCGGCTTCAAACTTGGGCAATTGGCCGGTGCCCCGCAGGGTGTCGGCGTTCACGATGTAGGGCGTGTAGCACTCGGTGTAGCCGTGTTCGTTGGTTTGCACATCCAACATGAACTGCGCCAAAGCCCGGTGCAAGCGCGCCATAGGGCCGCGCATGAAGGTGAAGCGGGAGCCGGTCAGCTTGGTGCCTGTTTCAAAGTCGAGGCCCAGCTTTTCTCCAATGTCCACATGGTCCTTGACCTCAAAGTCAAAACTGGGCGCGGCACCCCATCGACGCACCTCCACGTTGCCGTGTTCGTCGGCCCCCACGGGCACCGACTCGTGCGGCAAGTTGGGCACGGCCAACAACAGTGTTTGCAGCTCAGACTGAATCACATCGAGGCGCTGGGCCGAGGTGTCCAACTCGGTTTTGATGGCGCCCACTTGCGCCATCACGGCATCGGCCTCAGCGTGTTGGCCTTTGCCCTTGAGCATGCCAATTTGTTTGGACAAGTTGTTGCGCTGGCTTTGCAACTCTTCGGTGCGGGTTTGCAGCGTTTTGCGCTCCCCCTCGAGTGCTCTGAAAGTCTCAACATTCAGAAAAGCTTGGGGGTTTTTACGGGTCTGCAGACGCGCCACAGCAGCGTCCAGGTCTTTGCGGAGAAGAACAATATCGAGCATGCCGACATTGTAGTGAGGTCAAGCCTGCGCCTGCTGCCTTTGGAGCAGGTCTCAGACCGCCAGATTTAGGCGTCGGGCAGATATCGGGAGGTATCGGGCAGGCCTCCGGCAAGAGTCGGCTTGGGCTGACCAGTTCAGAGCTTCAGGCCCTTGGGCAAGGGGAATTTGATGGTCTCTTGAATGCCATCCAGCGTGCGCACCGACACCGCGCCCAGCGTGCGCAGGCGGGCAATCACTTCTTGCACCAGCACATCAGGTGCGGACGCACCGGCGGTCAAGCCGACTTTTTGGGCTTTTTCTAACCAAGCTGGGTTGAGGTCGGCCGCGCTGTCCACCATGTAGGCGGCAACGCCCAACCGATCGGCCAGCTCGCGCAATCGGTTGCTGTTGCTGCTGGTGGGGCTGCCCACCACAATCACCACATCGACTTGGGGGCTCATGAGCTTGACGGCGTCTTGTCGGTTTTGTGTGGCGTAACAAATGTCCTGTTGCTTGGGCTCGCGCACTTGTGGAAAACGGGCTTTGACGGCCGCCGAAATCTCGGCCGCGTCGTCAACGCTGAGGGTGGTTTGCGTCACCACGGCCAGCAATTCGGTTTGCATGGGTTGCACTTTGGCCACATCGGCCACGTCTTCGACCAAGTGAATGCCACTGTCGAGTTGGCCCATGGTGCCCTCAACTTCGGGGTGGCCTTTGTGCCCGATCATGATGAATTCGTAGCCCTCTTTGTGCAGCTTGGCCAGCTCCACATGCACTTTGGAAACCAAGGGGCAAGTGGCGTCAAAAATGCGAAACCCGCGTTCTTCGGCTTCGTTTTGGATGGCGCGGCTCACGCCATGTGCACTAAAAATCAAGGTGGCGCCCGGCGGCACGTCAGACAATTCTTCAATAAAAATGGCGCCCTTTTCTTTCAGGTCATTCACCACGTAGGTGTTGTGAACAATTTCATGGCGAACATAAATGGGACGGCCAAACTTGGTCAAGGCATGTTCCACAATGTCAATTGCGCGGTCCACCCCGGCACAAAAACCGCGGGGTTCGGCTAACAAAATTTCGCTCATCACAACACCCCAATCAGTTCAACCTCAAAGGTCACGGGCTGGCCGGCCAGAGGGTGGTTAAAGTCAAACAATACCGCACCGGCTTCACCGACCTCGAGCACGGTGCCGGCATACGATCCCAGACCATCGGGGGTGGGGAACTGCACCACATCGCCCGCCGCATATTTTTCGGTGGGGTCACCCAGCTCGTTCAGCAGTTTGCGAGCCACCCATTGCTGCATGTCCGCAATATGGTCGCCAAAGGCCTCGCCGGCCGGGATCTCCATGACCACCCGCGTGCCTTCGCTCAGTCCCAACAAGCGCTGTTCGACTGCCGGCGACAAAGTGCCCGAACCCAACGACAGCGTTGCCGGCTTTTCGTTGAAGGTGTTGATGATGTCCCCCTGCGGCCCTGCCAGGCGGTAGTGGAGCGTCAAAAAAGAACCGGGTTGGACGATGGTCATAAGGGTTTTAGGAGTGCCGCAAAGGCGGCCAAACTGGCATAAAGAAGGCACTATTGTAAAAAGCCCGGCCGACCCGTCCCACAACAGGGATAAACCGGACCGAAGGCGGCTCCGGGGAGGGGCAAGGAATGAGCATCAAGGACTTGCCTGCAGACGCGCGCCCGCGCGAAAAATTGTTGGCCCGAGGCCCTCAGGCCTTGAGCGATGTCGAGCTGCTGGCCATCGTGCTGCGCACCGGCATGGCGGGCAAAAACGTCTTTCAACTGTCCGCTGAACTGCTGGCCCCCAATGGGGTGGCGGGTTTGCTGCAGGCCTCGGCCCAGTCGCTCAAATTGACCAAGGGGCTGGGGCCCGCCAAACAGGCCGAGCTGTTGGCTGTGTTTGAGTTGGCGCGCCGCGCCTTGGGCCAACAGCTGCAACAGCGCGAGGTGTTTCACACGCCAGGCGCTATCAAACACTATTTGCAGTTGCAACTGGCGCACAAAAACCACGAAGTGTTTGCCGTGCTTTTTTTGGACAACCAAAACCGCTTGCTGGCCACCGAAGAGCTGTTTCGAGGCACCCTGAGTCAGACCAGTGTTTATCCGCGCGAAGTGGTCATGCGCGCCCTGCACCACCAATCGGCGGCGGTGGTCTTAAGCCACAACCACCCGAGTGGTTCGGTGCAACCAAGCCGAGCCGACGAGCAATTAACCCAGGCCCTCAAGGCTGCTCTGGCGCTGGTGGACGTGCGTGTGCTCGACCACATCATCGTGGGGCAAGGGCAAGCGTTGTCGATGGCCGAGCAAGGGTTGCTGTGAGCGCCGCTAAACTCGGTGTTTTGCTCATTTTTCAACGACCATGTCCCACTACCACCTTTACGCCATTGGCAACGCCCTGGTCGATACCGAATACGAAGTCTCCGACGAATTGCTGAACACCATGGGCGTCAGCAAACGGCACATGACGCTGATTGACACCCCGCAGCGCGCCGAGTTGCTGACCCATGTGCAGGGTTTGCATGCACGCCGCACCGGTGGTGGCTCTGCGGGCAACACGGTGGTGGCGTTGGCTCAATTGGGCGGCCAAGCGTTTTACTCGTGCCGCGTGGCCGACGACGAGTTGGGCGCTTTTTACACGCAAGACCTGCTGGCCAACAAAGTAGCCACCAACCTGACTCACACCCGCCCCAGCGAAGGCCAAACCGGCAGTTGCATGGTGTTGGTCACGCCCGATGCCGAACGCAGCATGTGCACATTTTTGGGCGCCACCTCACAGCTGGACGCCAGCGCCCTGCACCCGCAGGAGATTGCCAAATCGAAAATCTATTACATGGAAGGCTACTTGGCCGCGTCGCCCAGCGGCCTAGAAGCGGCGGTCAAAGGTCGCCAAATCGCCATCGACCACCAAGTGGCAACCGCCCTGACCTTGAGCGATGTGAGCATGATCAATTTTTGCAAAGCCGGGCTTGAAGCCATGCTGGGCAACGGATTGGATTACCTGTTTGCCAACGAAGAAGAGGCGCAAACCTGGTGCGGCAGCACCAACTTAGAGGCCATCTTGGCGCAGTTGTCACCCTTGGCCAAAACCGTTTGTCTGACACGCGGCGCCAAAGGCTGCATCGTGCTGCAGGGCAACCACCGCACCGATGTGTCCGCCGTGCCCGCCAAAGCGGTCGACACCAATGGCGCTGGCGACATGTTTGCGGGGACATTTTTGTACGGCATCACCCACGGCTTCAGCCCCGCACAAGCGGCCGCTTTGGCCAACCGCACGGCTGCGGCGGTGGTGAGCCAACATGGCAACCGCCTGACGGCCACCCAAATGCAAGCGATTGCCGCTGGATTCAAGTCGGCTTGAAGCTGCGCAGCTTGCAGAAAAAAGGGTCAGGGGTCAGCGCTTAGGCTGAGGGGCTGAGTAAAACCAGCAGTGCCCCCGCCCCACCCTCGGCGGGTTTGGCCTGTACAAAAGCCATGACTTGGTTTTTTTGAATCAGCCAACTGTGCACCTTGGGTTTGAGCACCGAAGTTTTACCGGGCGAACCCAACCCTTTGCCATGCACCACGCGCAAGCAGCGCAGACCTTGCCGGTGGGCCAGCCGAATGAATTCAGACAAGGCCACGCGGGCTTCGTCGGTGCGCAAGCCGTGCAGGTCAATTTCTCTTTGAATCGACCAGCCGCCTTTGCGCAGTTTTTGGGTGACATCGATGCCAATACCGGGTCGCCGAAAACTCAAAGCGTCATCGGTATCCAGCAGCGTGCTGACATCAAAATCGTCACTGAGCGCATCGCGCAACACCGCTTCTTCGTCTTTTTGCCGTTGCACAGCCAAGGGCGCAGGTGCTGGCACAACCAATCGGGTTTGCCCGTTTTGAGGCATTCGCTGAACGGCCCCAACCGCTCTTGAAAACAGGTTGGCCTCGGCTTCGCGTTGGCGCTCAGCAGCGACACGCGCGGCCTCAGCAGCTTGGGCTTGTGCGTGCGCTTCGGCCAGTTTTTTCTGAACCTTTTTGAGGTCTTGCAGGGAATTGATTTTCACCCGCGAATCGTGCCACAAAAGTTCAGACCAGACTCAGAATCAGGGTCTTGGTTCACAGGTCTCGAGGTGAGTGCACGTGATGACCCCCAGGCCCTTTAAGCACCTCGGTTGCGCATCCAATCGGCGGTTTTGTAAAAACTATCGTTCAAGCGCTCGCGCAGCTCCGGATCGACTTGCGTTTCTTGCATCGCTTGGTCCATGCAAGCCAACCACTGGTCACGCTCCAACGCCCCAATCGAAAACGGCATGTGGCGCATGCGCAAGCGCGGATGACCAAAGCGCTCGGTGTAATGCTCAGGGCCACCCAGCCAGCCACACAAAAACCAAAACAGTTTGTCGCGGGCGTCTTGCAAGGTGCTGCCATGTGCATCTCGCAACGCTTTGTAACCCGGCTCCAGGTCCATCAAGTCATAAAACCGATCGACCAAGGCACGCACTTGCGTTTCACCGCCCATCCATGCAAACGGGGTGTCAAAAGGGGCTTTGTTTTCTGCAGTCATATGGGTTGTGGGTCAATGGCGAGGGCACTTTGTTATTCTGCCGCTTGCCGCAAAGTTTGCATGACCGGTTGTCGCAACACGCCCGACAAACTCAGGCTGCCAGCGGTCCAGGCCAACACGGCGCCCAAGACGCCACCCGCCAATGGCGCCCACAACGGCGGTTGCCAAGCAAACTCGAAAGCAAAGCGGGCCAGTGCCCAGCCCACCACCAGCGCCATGCTGCTGGCCATGAAGCCCGCCAACCAGCCCAAGCCCAGCAACTCGGCGCGCTGCACTTGCGCCAGCAAACCCCGCCCAGCCCCAAGGGCCCGCATGATGGCGTATTCGCGTTCACGGGCCTGGCGACTCGCGCCCACGGCGGCCAACAGCACCATCAAACCAGCGGCCAAGGTGAATGCAAACAAATATTCAACCGCGCGAATCACTTGGTCCATGACACGCTGCACTTGCGCCAAAGTGCTGCGCATGTCCACACTGGTGATGTTGGGAAACTGGTTGACCAACGCATTGTCAAACCCTGCGCCGCCTGGTGGCGAGCGGAAGGCGGCCATGTAGGTCATGGGAAAGTCGGGCATTTGCGAGACCGGGAACATCATGAAGAAATTGGCCCGCATAGACGTCCAATCCACTTTGCGCAAACTGGTGATGCGCGCTTCGCGGGGTTGCCCTGCAATGTCAAAGCGCAATTGGTCTCCCAATTTGAGGCCCAAGGTGTCGGCAATGCCTTGCTCAACGCTCACGCCATCGGCCTCTTCGGCCACCCATTGCCCGGCTGTGAGCGGGTTGTGAGCGGGCAAGATGGCCGAATGTGACAGGTTGATTTCTCGGTCAATCAGGCGCTTGGCGCGGTCGGCCTCAAAGTCTGAAGGCCCCACTTCACGCCCATTGATGGCCACCAAACGCCCCCGAATCATGGGAAACCAATCGGGCGACTGCACACCGGCTTGCTTGAGATGGTTCAGGAAATCAGCCGCCTGTTCGGGCTGTACGTTGATGACAAACCGATCGGGTGCACTGGCCGGCGTCGCCTGCCGCCAACTGGCGATCAAGTCGGTGCGCAACAACACCAACAGGGCCAAGGCCAGCAGCCCGACCGACAAAGCACTGACCTGAACCACCGCAAAGACAGGCCGCGCCGCCACTTGGCGCGTGGCCAAGCGCAACCAGCTGGGGGCTTTTTCGCCAGGCACGGTGCGGCGCAAGAGCCACAAGGCGACGGCCGCAAGGCCTGCGAACACCAACAGCGCAATGGCAAAACCACCCACCGTGATCAAGCCCAAGGTCAGATTGCGGCTGACCATGACCAGCGTCAGAGCAAAGCCCAGCAAACCCATGGCCAACACCACACCCGAGCGCACCTGCAAGCTCCCTAAATCACGTCGAATGACGCGCAAAGGCGGCACTTGTGCCAGTTGCAGCACCGGTGGCAGGCCAAACGCAATCAGCAAAGTCAAGCCCATGGCCATGCCCATCAAAGCAGGCTGCAGCGTGGCCGCGGGCAGTTGCGCATCCACCAAACCCGCGAGCAACAGCACAAAGCCCCAATGCACGGCGTAGCCCACACACACGCCCAGGGCGCTGGCCAACACGCCTGCACCCAAAAATTCAACGCCATAACTCAGCGTTAGCGTGCGTTGGCTTTGCCCCAAGACGCGCAAGAGGGCACAGCTATCCAAATGACGCTCGGCAAAACTGCGGGCCGCCAACGCCACGGCCACGGCACACAACAATGCCGCCAACAAAGCGACCAAGTTCAAAAATTGTGATGCCCGGTCAAGGGTCTGACGCATTTCTGGGCGGCCACTTTCGAGGGACTCGATTTGCACACCTCGCACTTGGGGCAACTCCACTTCAGGCTTGGCCCATTGCAAAAAACGCTCGGTGGCAGCCGCATCTCCGGCCACGGCCATGCGCCAAGTCACCCGGCTGGCGGGTTGCACCAAACCGGTCGAGGCCAAATCGGCGGCGTTCATCATGACGCGGGGGGCGAAGGTCATGAAGCCGGCGCCTCGGTCGGGCTCTCTCGCAATAACAGCGCTGATGCGGAAATAGCGCTCGCCCAAGCCCAACATCTGGCCCACTTGCAGATTGAGGTTGTCCAGCAAAGCCGGGTCCACCCACACTTCACCAGCTGGCGGTATGGCTGAAGACTTTTTAAGGGCAGACGGGCTGGCAGCAGCCGGTGCGTCAGCTGTGGGCGCCATCTGTAACTGACCTCGCAGGGGATACCCAGGCTCCACGGCTTTGAGTGCCACCAAGCGACTGGCCGCGCCTTGCTCTGCCGCTGATCTGGCCATGGTCGGAAATGACACATTGGTGTTGGTCTGCAAGCCCAACTGCCGGGCTTTCTGCACAAAAGCCGGCGGGGTGTTTTGATCGCTCACCACCACCGCATCACCGCCCAGCAGTTGACGGGCATCGCGCCACAAACCCGACTGCATGCGATCGGCCAAAAACCCCACGGCGGTGAGCGCCGCCACGGCCAAAGCCACCGAGAGCATGAGCAAGCGCAAATCACCTGCGCGCAAGTCTCGCCACAAATTTCGGCCACCCAGTCGCAGGCCGTGCATCCATCCTTGTTGGTTCATGCCGTAACCTTACCGCACAATCAATTTACGGCTACAGGCAAGGCGAATGCAGAGGCATTGGACAATCCCGCCCGGCAAGGCGGCTGTTGATGGCTGTCAAAACAAGCCTCTGTTGTTGAGGCCGTTGACTTGCTTAAACTGCGGCCAGTTCGGGCTGCCAGACCAGTCGCTGCGCACCACTGAAACACAAAAACCGCTTGTGGGTTGCGCGACCCAAAGTGCACAGGCCCAGACGTCGCGCAACATCCAGCCCCATTTGGGTAATGCCACTGCGCGACACCAACACCGGCACGCCCATCTGCGCGGACTTGATGACCATCTCGCTGGTCAAGCGACCCGTGGTGTAGAACACTTTGTCGTGCCCACTGATGTCGTTCATCCACATCCAACCGGCAATCGTGTCAACCGCGTTGTGGCGACCGACATCCTCCACAAACATGAGCATTTGGTCACCTTGAAACAAGGCACAACCATGCACCGAGCCCGATGATTTGTAGGTGGTTTCCTGCAAGCGAATGGCATTCACCAAACCGTAAATTTGGGCCTGCGTCACTTGGGCGGGTGGCAATTCGATGTCGTCCAAGTGCGCCATCAGATCTCCAAACACACTGCCTTGACCACACCCTGTTGTGACCACCCGGTCTGCACTGCGTTGCACCACCACTTGGGCATTGGCGCGCGTTTTGACTGCGGCCACACCCGGCTCACCCAACTCACCTTCGCCAATGCTCCAGTCAACGGTGATGGACTCGATTTGTTCCACCGAGTCGATCAAGCGCTGGTTGCGCAAAAAACCCAGCACCAGCCATTCAGGCTTAGCGCCGAGTGTCATCAAGGTCACCAGCTCTTTTTTGTCCAAATAAATGATGAGCGCCCGCTCAGCAGGTATGTGGGACTCCGAGATGTCGCCAAACTCGTTACGCACCTCTACGGCGCGAGTCAAAGGAACTTGCGCTTGGGTGATGAGGGGTTTCTGCGGTGTCGAAGTAGTCACGCTGGCATTCAGAACGGTGGACATGGCTTGAGCCTAGCGCAAAAAAATCCCCCGCCGAAACCGACGGGGGATTTTTTTTAGGCGGTCGTGCGGTTAACCTTTTTTAGCCGGTGCTGCTGCAGGCTTTGCAGCCGCTGGTGCCGCTGCCGCGGCGGGTGCAGCGGCTGTTTGCTCGGCAGGCTTGTAGGCACCGGGGTCTACACACGCGGGTGTCGCAGTGGGCGCTGGTTTGCCTTTGCCCTGCGTTTTGTAATAGTGCGCAGCCACTTTCTCGCGCGACTTGCACAACTGAAAATCAGCCACTTTGTTGCCGTGCGCCGTTTTGGCAGCGGCCTCAGCGGCTTTGGCTTTGGCCTCGTCACTCAGTGCGGGCAACTTGGCTGCAGCTCCCAAGCTGATGGTCAATGCGGACAAGACAAGCAGGTATTTTTTCATGGTGTTCTCCTGGCTCAAACCGAGGCCGTTGTTGCCGCTGATGCAGGGTTGACTGCGGCGGTGGGGACAGAACGTTGGGCCGGAATCTTGCCGGATTTGACATCGTCGTACCACAACTCATGGTGCTCTTTGGCCCAAGTTTCGTCCACATAACCTTCGCGCATGGCCTTGTAGGCACCCCGCATACCCACCGTACCCATGTAAATGTGTCCAATGAACATGGCCATCATGAACAAGGTCGACACGCCATGAATCATGTTGGCAATTTGCATGGTGCTGCGCTCATATATGAGGCCGGGGACCAGTTTGTCGAGCACCAAGCCCGAGGCCACCACGATGAAACCGAGGAACAGCACACCGGCCCAAAAGACCACTTTTTCGCCAGCGTTGAACCGGTGTGAGGGCACTTCGGTGCCCGAAAACAAACCACCGCCTTTGATGAGCCAAGTCCAGTCTTCTTTGCTGGGCAAATTGTCTTTGAGGAAGGTCACGAACACCACCACCAGGGACACGGCAAACAAAGGCCCCGCAAAGTTGTGCACGTTTTTGAGCACATAGGACAACCAGCCAAAGAGGGTCGCCCCCATGATGGGCAGCAGGAAATACTTGCCGTAGGCCATGACCACGCCAGAGATGGCCAGGGAACAAAATGCGATGGCATTGGACCAGTGCGCGGAACGCTCAAACGGGGTGAAACGCTCGATCTTTCGACCTGTTTCTTGGCCATGCAATTCGATCGTGCCTTTGCCAAAATAAAACAAAGCAACCGCACCCAAAGCGATCAGCAACAACGCAGCACCATAAGGAATGATGATGTTGTTGCGCACCTGACGCCAAGACTCACCGGCCGAGGCCAAGCGCGAGCCGGGGTATTGCACAAAGGGCTGGATCAGGTTGCCGGCTTCTGGCGCTTGGCTTTTTGGCAAGCTGGTGTAGCCATTGACCCCTTGCCCCACAGCACGCCACATGGGCGCATTGTTACCAGGCTGCACCTGTGCACGCTCGGCATTGGACTGGTCTTTGTATTTGGGGTCAGCATCGGCGCTGGGCGACAACTGAAAAATGTTGGCGCTTTTGACGCCCAAACTGTTTTCAGTCTGTGACGTGGCGGGCGCAGCAGCGGCTGGAGCGGCAGCTGCGGGTGCCGCAGAAGGTGCCTGCGTTTGAGCGCTGGCGCCCAAAGCCGCCAACGCGAGCCCGAGTGTCAGAAAGAAGTGACGCATGAACTTCTCCTTGGTGCTCACTTGGGCGCACGGACGTGATCGTTCATGCCGTAAGTGGCACGGGCCTGCAGGTGGTTGGCCCAACCCGCCTTGTCACCGGCTTGCCAGCCAGGCGCTGTGAACGCGGCAACACCGGTGCCGGCTTGAGGCGGTTTGTCGGTTCGAACGCCGGCAGTGTCTTGCAGCTTTTCGCCACAAGCCATGAGCATGAAGGTGCTGCAAATGATGAGTACGGCTTTCATGCTCAGGCTCCTTGTTTGGCTTGGTTACCGTAAGCCGTGCCCCAACCCCACACCTCGGCACCTTTGCCGCGCTGAACCACGCGGCCGCGCAAGATGTCGGTGATGACATCACCATCGCCAGCCAGCAGCGCTTTGGTTGAGCACATCTCGGCACAGGCAGGCAACTTGCCTTCAGCCAAACGGTTGCGACCGTATTTTTCAAACTCGGCTTGGCTGCCGTGTTCTTCGGGGCCGCCTGCACAGAAGGTGCATTTGTCCATCTTGCCGCGCACACCAAATGTGCCGCTGGATGGGAATTGCGGTGCGCCAAACGGGCAAGCGTAAGAGCAATAACCACAGCCTATGCAAATGTCCTTGTCGTGCAACACCACGCCTTCTTCTGTTTTGTAAAAACAGTTGACGGGGCACACGGCCATGCAAGGTGCATCAGAGCAGTGCATGCAAGCCACCGAAATGGACTTTTCGCCGGGAACACCATCGTTCAGGGTGACCACACGGCGGCGGTTCACGCCCCATGGAACTTCGTGTTCGTTTTTGCAAGCTGTGACGCAGCCGTTGCATTCGATGCAGCGCTCTGCATCACAGATGAATTTCATTCGTGCCATCGTATTCTCCTGAAGCGCTTAGGCTTTTTCGATGTTGCAGACGGTGGTCTTCGTCTCTTGCATCATGGTGACGCTGTCATAGCCATAGGTGGTGGCCATGTTGACTGCCTCACCCCGCACAACAGGCGCCGCCCCTTTGGGGTAATACGCCAACATGTCAGCACCTTGCCAACGGCCTGAGAAGTGGAAGGGCATCCACACCGTACCGGCGTCCACACGCTCGGTCACCATGGCTTGCACATCCAAGCGCGCGCCAGTTGCGCCTAACAACCAAACACGGTCACCGTTTCGGATGCCTCGGTCTGCGGCTGTCTTGGGGTTGATCTCGACATAGGCCTCTTGTTGCAACTCTGCCAACCAGGGGTTGGAGCGTGTTTCTTCGCCGCCGCCTTCGTATTCGACCAAGCGGCCTGAGGTCAAGATGAGGGGGTACTTTTCGTGCACTTTGTTGGCGATGTTTTTCTCTTGCACCGTCTTGTACAACGTGGGCAAACGCCAGAAGGCTTTGCGGTCGTCGTGTGTGGGGTACTTGGCCATCATGTCTGGACGGGTGCCGTACAGCGGCTCGCGGTGCTGGGGAATCGGATCGGGGAAGTTCCAAACCACAGCCCGGGCCTTGGCATTGCCAAAGGGGTGGCAGCCGTGGCCCTTCATGAACACACGGATCATGCCGCCAGAAGAGTCGGTCTTCCAGTTCTTGCCTTCAGCCGCGGTTTTCTCGGCTTCGGTCAACTCGTCCCACCAGCCCAGCTTTTTCAGCAAGATGTGATCCAACTCGGGGTAGCCGGTGGTGATGTCGGCACCCAGTGAGTGAGAGCCGTCTTCGGCCAACAGCGATTTGCCTTCGCGCTCCACACCAAAGTTGGCGCGGAAGTTGCCGCCGCCTTCCATGACGTGTTTGGAGGTGTCGTACAAATTGGGCGAACCGGGGTGCTTGAGTTCGGGCGTGCCGTAGCAAGGCCAAGGCAAGCCGAAATAATCACCTGTGAAGTCGTAGCCAGTTTCTTTGTCTTTGCCGCCTTTGGCCTTCAGGGTTTTCACATCGAACACGTTCATGTTCTTCATGTGGGCCTTCAGGCGCTCTGGGCTTTGGCCGGTGTAACCAATGGTCCAGACACACTTGTTGATTTCACGCAGGATATCCTCAGGCACGGGCTCGTCCATGCCTTTGACCTTCTGCATTTTGTAGTTCTTGGACAGCTCTTTGGCAAAGCCCAGTTTTTCAGCCAACTGGTGCATGATCATGTGGTCACTGCGGCTTTCCCACAACGGCTCAATCACTTTTTCGCGCCACTGAATTGACCGGTTTGACGCGGTGCAGGAACCACTGGTTTCAAACTGGGTGGCGGCTGGCAACAAATAAACAGCACGGTTGGGATTCAGATCTTCGGCCTTGCCAGGCATGGCGGCCATGGCGGCAGTGGCCGATGGGTAAGGGTCAACGACCACCAACAGATCCAACTTGTCCATGGCGCGCTTCATGTCAAGGCCACGGGTTTGCGAGTTGGGGGCATGGCCCCAATAAAACACACCGCGCAAATTGCTGTCTTGGTCGATCAACTCGTTGTTCTCCAGAACACCGTCGATCCAGCGAGACACTGTGATGCCGTTTTTGCCCATCATGGCGGGGCTGGAAAATTGTTTTTTGATCCACTCGAAGTCCACGTCCCAAGCCTTGGCGAAATGCTTCCAAGAGCCTTCGGCCAAACCGTAATAGCCGGGCAGTGAGTCGGGGTTGGGACCCACGTCGGTGGCGCCTTGCACGTTGTCGTGACCACGGAAAATGTTGGTGCCGCCGCCGGTCTTGCCCACATTGCCCAAAGCCAACTGCAAGATGCACGAAGCCCGCACGATGGCGTTGCCGATGGTGTGTTGGGTTTGACCCATGCACCAAACAATGGTGCCGGGGTTGTTCTCGTGCAGCATCTTGGCGATCTTGAAGACTTGCTCTTCTTTCACGCCGCAGGCCTCTTCCACCTTATCGGGTGTCCACTTGGCCAACACTTCGGTCTTGATGGCGTCCATGCCATAGACACGGTCGTTGATGTACTTTTTGTCTTCCCAGCCGTTCTTGAAGATGTGGAACAGCACACCAAACAGGAAAGGAATGTCGGTGCCCGAGCGGATGCGCACAAACTCATCGGCCTTGGCGGCGGTGCGGGTGAAGCGAGGATCCACCACGATCATCTTGCAGCCGTTTTCCTTGGCGTGCAGCATGTGCAGCATCGACACAGGGTGGGCTTCGGCAGCGTTAGAGCCAATGTACAAAGCGACCTTGCTGTTTTGCATGTCGTTGTACGAGTTGGTCATGGCACCATAACCCCAGGTGTTGGCAACACCCGCCACAGTGGTCGAGTGGCAAATGCGGGCCTGGTGGTCGCAATTGTTGGTGCCCCAGAAGCTGACGAATTTGCGCAGCAAATAGGCTTGCTCGTTGTTGTGCTTAGACGAGCCCACAAAGTAAACGCTGTCGGGGCCGCTGGCTTTGCGCAATTCCAACATCTTGGCGCTGATCTCGGTCAGCGCGGTGTCCCAACTGATGCGCTCGTATTTGCCGTTGACCAGTTTCATGGGGTAACGCAAACGGAACTCACCATGCCCGTGTTCGCGCAAAGCCGCCCCTTTGGCGCAATGGGCACCCAAGTTGATGGGCGAATCAAACACCGCTTCTTGGCGCACCCACACGCCGTTTTCGACCACGGCGTCAACAGCACAACCCACCGAGCAATGCGTGCAAATGGTGCGCTTGACCTCGACCTTGCCGGCCCCCACGATGGAAGCGCCAGTGGCCGCCTGCGCCTTTTGCACCAAGCTCAGCTGCGATGCGGCCAGGCCCACGCCCACCCCCAGACCGGATCGGCGCAAGAAGCTGCGTCGATCGAGTGTGGGCAAAGCCTGCGACAAACCACGGCGCAGGCTGTGAATGAAGGGCGAAGAGGCGACACCCGAGGCGTCAGTTTGTTTTTTGGTCAGCAACATGGAGGACTCCAGTTGGGGGAAAGAGGAAGAGCAAGGAAAGGGTCAGAGAGCGGGTATCAGCCGACTCAAACGCGCGTGGTCTTGTAGTACTGCTGAACGTGCTCGCTCAGGGTGTAGCCACCACCCCGTGTGGGCTTGGGCAGGGCTGCAGCCACAGGGGCGGTTGACTTGACAACGCCGGGCAGCACAGCAGTGACGGCAGCCACGGCCCCCACGGTCGCAGCACCAGAAAACAAGCCTCGGCGAGACAAAGTGGAAGTTTTGGAAGACATCATGGACTCCATAAAATGATTCACAAATGGGCCTGAAGCTAGGCAAATTCGTTCATATGTGAATGTAAGCGTTATCCCGCCTTCAGACCAAAGTAATTACCCTAACTTCAGTCGGTGTCTTGGGCTGCTGGCGAGCCCAAGACACGTCAAACATCTTGTCAAAAACGGGGCGTGCGCATTGCACAGCACGCCCGGTTTGAACTGTTGAATTACTTGTACAGCACCTCGGGCAACCACATGCCGATGGCCGGGAACATGTACAACAACACGATGGCAAAGACCTGAATCGCCATGAAGGGCAACATGCCGGCAAAAATCTGGTTCAGCGTGACGTGTGGTGGGCTGACGCCTTTCAGATAAAACGCTGCCATGGCCACAGGCGGGCTCAAGAAAGCGGTTTGCAGGTTCAAGGCCACCAACAAGCCGAAGAACAAGGGGTCAATGCCGAAGTGGGGCAATAAGGGGATAAAGATCGGCATGAAAATCACGATGATCTCGGTCCACTCCAAAGGCCAGCCCAGCAAGAAGATCACCACTTGCGCCAAGATCATGAACTGCACCGGGGTCAGGTCCATGCCCAGCACCCAGCTGTTGATGATCTCTTGGCCACCCAGCAACGCAAACGCTGCCGAGAAGATGCTGGAGCCCACAAACAACCAGCACACCATGGCACTGGTTTTGGCCGTCAGGTATACGGATTCGCGCAGCACCACGTAATTCAACCGTCGGTAGGCTGCCGCCAAAAGCAATCCGCCCAATGAGCCCATGGCCGCGGCCTCGGTCGGTGTGGCCAAACCAAACACGATGGTGCCCAGCACCGCCAAAATCATGATCGCCAACGGGAAGAACGAGCCCAGCAGCATCTTGAAGATTTCAAGGCGCACGAAGCTGAAGTAGGCGTAGAAGATGGCCAATGCCACTGCGCAGCTGGCCAAGCCAATCCAGAATGACATGGGCGCGTCTTGACGCTCTGCGGCGGCAGGCGTCTCAGCGGCGGCAGCAACCACTGTCTCAGCGGGTGCAGGTGCTGCTTCTTTGGCTGCTTCTGGTGTTGGCGAAGCCTCAGCTTGCGCTGTTTCTGTACCGGGTGGTTGTTTCAAGCCATCTTGTTCAGGCTCAGACAAACCACTGATACTTTCGCCCTCTTCGGCACTTTCAACCGAGTCCGACAATTCACCACCCATGGCGACCACGCCTTCCACCGCCTCGACAGGCAGTGGGGCCGTGACCTTGAAGTAAATGGTGCCCATGATGGCAGCCACCGCCAAAACGGGCAGCAAAGCGATGCCCAGGTGGTTGAGCAAATCGCGCATAGGCACAGCCGCATTGCGCTTGCCTTTGATGGCACCGATCAGGCCAGGCAACACGTTGCTGCTGACTTCCTTGGACACCACTTGCGCAAAAGCGGGCAAGGGCACGATGCGGTCTTCAGCCGACATGGGCGGGGCCATGTGGGGCTTGATTTTGGCGATGATGACCACGTACAAAACATACAAGGTAGCCAACATCAAACCGGGGAAAAACGCACCGGCATACAGCTTGACCACGGACACACCAGCGGTCGCACCGTAAACGATCAGCATGACCGAAGGCGGGATCAGAATGCCGAGACATCCGCCTGCGGTGATAGCACCGGCCGACAGTTGCACGCTGTAACCCGCGCGCAACATGGCGGGCAGCGCCAGCAAGCCCATGAGCGTGACCACAGCACCCACGATGCCGGTGGCCGTGGCAAAGATGGCACAGGTCACGATGGTGGCAACTGCCAATGAGCCCGGCACACGGGCCATGGCCAGGTGCATGCTCTTGAACAATTTTTCGATCAGGTTGGCGCGCTCAATCAGGTAACCCATGAACACAAACAAGGGGATCGAGATCAACACGTCGTTGGACATGACCGAGAAGGCGCGCTGAACCATCAGGTCCAGTGTTTGCTGAACCGCCAGATCGGGATTTTGGCTTTTGTAAGCGATCCACGCGAAGATCATGCCCATGCCCATCAAGGTGAACGCTGTGGGGAAACCCAACATGATCGCCACCACCACCAGCGCCAGCATCAACAAACCCAGATGACCGTTGGTCATCTCGGAAGGCGCAGGCAACAAAACAAAGGCCGCTAGCACGACCATGGCCATGATCGTCAGGCCAAACCAGACTTCTTTTTTCATTTTTGATTTCCCTTGGCAGTCGCCAGCTCGCCCAATTTGGCAATGTCTTCGTCTTTCACGTTGACCATTTCTTTGAGTTTCTCGACGTCGACCTCGTCCACGTCATCGCCGCGCTTGGGCCACTCGCCTTGCTTGATACAGACGATGCAACGGACAATTTCAACCAGGCCTTGCGCCAACAAGAAAGCACCTGCAATCGGCAAAATGGTTTTGAAGGGATAGATAGGCGGGCCATCGGCCGTGATGTTGGAGTGTTCGTTGATGGCCCAGGATTCGACCGCAAAACCGTAACCGGCGTAAGCCAAAGCCACGACACCCGGAATAAAAAACAGGATGTAAAGGATCAGATCCAGCCAGGCCTGCAGGCGGGGTGGGAAAAAGCCATAGAGCACATCGCCGCGCACATGGCCATTCTTAGACAAGGTGTAAGCACCGGCCATCATGAAGAGCGACCCGTACATCATGCTCATGACGTCAAAGGCCCAAGCGTGAGGGCTGTCCAACACGTAACGGGAGAACACCTCCCAAGAAATCATGAAAGTCAACGCCACGATCAACCAGGAAAAAAACTGGCCAATCCAGGTGCTGACTTTGTCAATAAAGAGCAACAGGTTTTGCATAAGGGAACCACATAAATAAATCAGCCATCCAGGAGACCTGGATGGCTGACAAAACTGTCAATTAACAATCAACCTTTTTTCGCGGGTGCCGCTTTGGCTCCGAAGAAATGGTTCACAGCCATGCGTCGGCTGATGTTGGTGTCTTGGTCCCACTTCACAGCGCGGGCTGCAAAGGCTTTTTGAGACGCCACAATTTCCTTGAACAAGGGGTTCTCAGCCGATTTCTTCTCGACGATTTCGGTCCAGATCTTCAACTGCTCTTGCAAGATGGCATCGGGGGTCTTGTAGAACTTGACTTTGTCCTTGGCCTGCAACTCGATGTAGTCTTTGGAGTAGCGATCGATGGCCTTCCAAGACATGTCGGCTGATGCAGCCTCAGTGGCGCCAGCAATAACAGCCTTGAGTTTGGCTGGCAGTGCGTCGTACTTGGTCTTGTTGAACATGATCTCGAAAGTCTCAGCGCTCTGGTGGTAGCTTTGCAGCATGCAGACTTTGGAGACATCGGGGAAGCCCAAAATACGGTCGGATGTGGCGTTGTTGAACTCAGCACCGTCCAACAAACCGCGGTCCATGGCAGGCACAATTTCGCCGCCTGGCAAGGCATTAACAGCCGCGCCCATGGCGGTGAACAAGTCGATGGCCAAACCGTTGGTACGGAACTTCAAGCCCTTGAAGTCAGACGACTTGGTGATCGGCTTTTTGAACCAACCCAGAGGCTGAGTAGACATAGGGCCGTACAGGAAAGACTGGACGTTGCCGCCAATAGAGGCGTACAACTTGGCCAACAACTCGGCGCCACCGCCGTACTTGTGCCAAGACAAGATCATGTTGGCGTCCATACCGAAGGCGGGACCCGAGTTCCACAAGGCCAAGGCGTTTTGCTTGCCGTAGTGGTAACCCAACACGCCGTGGCCACCGTCCAAAGTGCCTTTGGACACAGCTTCGAGCAAACCAAACGCGGGCACGACAGCGCCAGCGGGCAAAACTTCGATCTTCAGATCGCCACCGGTCATGTCGTTGACTTTTTTGGCGTAGTCCAAGGCGTATTCGTGGAAGATGTCCTTGGCAGGCCAAGTGCTCTGCCAACGCATGTTGATCGGGCCGGTTTGGGCTGTGGCGATCATGGGTGCAGAAATGGCACCAGCGGCGACGGCGGCACCCTTCAGGAGGTTGCGACGGCGGGGGGTTTTGGGATCTGTCATGGATGTCTCCAGTCGTTGTTGAACTTGTAAGCGTAAAAAATTACCGCTTGGTCACACATTATGAGAGCCCTTAAAAAAAACGGGCTAAGGGGAAACCCGATGTCTGCCTGTCTTTTTTTCATCCCAACGGGGAAATAATTTCACTCAGGCGATCAAATCGAAACCTTGCGCTTCGACACTGACAAAGGCCTCTGTGAAAGCCGACAAACGCGCATAGAAAACGGCCCGAGGGTGGCTCAGGAGGGTTTGGCAGAGGTTGGGCACCCAAGGCTGGACGTGTTGGGTGAAAAAGGCCTGCTGGCGAGTCAAATTGGACACGGCCACATCGTCACCCGCGATCAAAAAGCGCATGACCTCGAAAACACAGGCCACATGGTCCTCGGTTTCAGACATGCCCTCGCTGCGCGCCAAGCCCAAAGCAGCCAAGTCGTCACGCAGGCGCACCAGAGGTTTTTCGTTCAAAAATCCACTCAGGTAATGCGAGCCAAAAAGATACACCTCGGGCTTGCCGACGCCACCAAACAGGGTGTTGAACTCGTCTGCAATTTGAGTTTGGCTCAAGCTGCGGGCACAGGCCACCAATTCACGCCAAGGCTCTTCCAAAAAACCACCGGCATCGGGGGCTTCGGTCACCGCGACTTGCAATTGCGCCAGCCAAGCGTCGCTGGGCGCTTGGTAAAACAAGTGTGAGAGCAGCCCATAGACTTCTGCACGCGCAGTTTCTTCGTCCAAGGCGTGGCTGTGGGCGGACAGGTTCAATTCTGAGCTCATGACAACAACTTATTGGGGTTGGGAGGGTTTGCTGGCACCCGGGACGCGCACCTGGTTTTCGTCGGTGAACATGTCCACCACGCGGCAGTCACCGCACATTTTGAGCCGCTCCAATGCAGGGCCTTGAAACATGCTGTGTCCTGCCAATCGGCCCAACATGGCTTCGATGCCCTTCAAGGTGCCAAAGGGTTTGCTGCAGCGAATGCAGGCATAGGGCGGGCTGCCATGCAGCACGCGCGGCTGCACACGCTCGGACAGCAATGACAAACGCGGCTTCAGGCTGATCGCGTCTTCTGGGCAAGTTTTGGCACACAGTCCACATTGCACGCAATTTTTCTCAATGAAACGGATCTCAGGCTGCAAGGGGTTGTCTTGCAAGGCGGATGAAGGGCACGCCCCGACACAGCTCATGCACAGCGTGCACTTGTCGCCATTGACCATGATGGTGCCCAGCGGCGAACCGGCTGCGGGCAGTTCGATGGCCTTGGGACGGGTCTGATCGTCTTGCCGCATGACAGGCGACTGGGCCATCAAGTGGTCCAGTACAAGCTCCAGGTTGCTGCGCTTTTCGGCTTGCACCGCATGGCGCGAGGATTGTGCAGGACCCTCTGGCATGAGCGTCGCCTTCAGGCTGCGGCTGGCCAGGCGTTGCAAATCGGCATCGAGTGCGGTTGGGTTCTTGGCCTCAATCACCTGAAAATGCACACCGCCATAGCCGAGGCCGTTCAGAAGACTTTGGGCCACCGCCATTTGTTCCATGATCGCAGCGCGGTACTGCGGTGCTTCTTCATCGGTGAGCAGGACCATCACTTGGCGAGCGCCATAGGCCACGGCAGAAAGCCAAAGCTCCAAACCCACGCTGGCCGTGTGCCACAAAGCCACGGGGATGACCCGGGCAGGAACACCTTGCATCACTTTGAGTTGTGCGCCCCGACCCAACTCGTCGATCAGGGTTTGGCCTTTGCCTTGGCTGTGCAACAACAGAGCGGCATCACGCCCACCCGCCGCTTGGTAAGCCGTTAACAAGGCGCGAATCTTGGCGCCCTGCTCTGCTGGCCTTGGATAGGCGTAGGTCAGCGCTCCCGTTGGGCAAGCCGTGGTGCACGCACCGCAGCCCACACACAGGTTCGGATTGACCACGATTTGTTGGCGGCTTTTGTCTGAACTGATGGCCTCGGCCGAACAAATGTCGACACAAGCTTGGCAACCCACGGTCTCGTTGCGGCTGTGCGCGCAAAGTTTTTGCTTGTAGGCAAAAAAGCGCGGCTTCTCAAACTCACCGACCAACTCACGCACTTTGAGCAAAGTCTGCAGGTCTTGTCCGTTCCAACGGAAATAGCCTTGCGGTAAGGCGTGTTGCTGGAAGGTGGGGGCAGACTTGTCGCTGCGCAAATCCAACACCACATCAAAGCGCTCGTTTTGCGGACGGGCTTCGCGCGTGAAATCAATGGCGCCTGCGGCTTCGCACACTTTGACGCAATCACGGTGCGCTGTGCACAGCGAGAGGTCGACTTGGTAGTCCAAACCAATGGCTTGTTCCGGGCAAGCCGCAACGCAGGCATTGCATCGGGTGCACAGGTCAAGATCGATCGGGTTACTGGCTTCCCATGACACTTCAAAAGCGCCCAACCACCCTTTAAGACTTTGCAGCCGACCGGCTATGACGGGGTAACGGCGTTCTTGCTGGCCACCCGAGGTGCCTGCGTTTTCGGCCCAGATGGTGATCTGCATGGCATCGGCCAAAAAACCGGCGGCCCGCTCGGCAGCGTCCAATGCGCCCATGATGAGCACGCGCCCCGTGCTCTTGTAAGTGACCGTGGGCACTGGTTCGGGCTCGGGCAGCCGGGCGGCGGCCAACAAAGCGGCCATTTTGGGCATGGCGTGTTCGGCTTCTTTGCCCCAGCCACCTGTTTCGCGAATATTGACAAATCGGATGGGCGACACAGCGCCTTCGGTTTGCTCAGCCAGCTCCGTGAACAAACGCTTTTCTTGGGTGCAGGCCACCACCACGGTATCGCCTGTTTTGACGGCTTGCTGAAACTGCCCCGCCTCACGGCGACACAAGCTGGTGTGCAGGTTTAATTTTTCACCCAGTGCTTGGCCCAGTGTCTGGGCTTGCAGGGGCATGGTTTGGTTGCAATTGCAAATCAGGGTGGTCATGTTGGGCTGTTGTGTCCGCCTGCAAGTCCGTTGTGGCTTGCGAGTTGGGCGACTTTGCCACAAATGCCGCCGATTCAGAGGCTGGTGCCCTGTGATCAGGGTTTTCCTGTGTTTTAGGAAACAAGTTCAACAACTCAGCGCCCACCATTTTTTGCAACATGCCCTCTGGCAACGGGTCTGGTGTGTTGTAGTCGCCGATGTAAATATCCAAGCCATCCATGACGTTGAAATGCGGGTCCGTGAAAAGCTTCTTCATGGCGGCGTTGCGCACCTCACCCGGCACGCCTTGCCGCATGTAATTCTGAAAATCAGAGGCCGGCGTCAAGTGCTCCACGTCCTCCAAAGTGGGGACGGGTTCTGTGGTCGCATGTGCATGGCCGGCGGTGCTGCCCAATGGGGACGTCGCCTCCGAAACGGCTGCATGTCCCACTCCCCCTGCATGTCCTGAAGCTCCCCCTTGTGGCCCCAGCTTGCTGGTGTGCGGGGGGTTGGCGGGCAGTCCCCGCACCGAATCAAGTGCACTGGGCATGTCGGCCGTTGAGGACGGTTGGCCTGACGTCGGCTTTGGCAAAGGCTCCTGCGTATCCAGGCCTTGTTTGCGGCGCGACCAGCGGCTGAAGAAATGGTCGCTCATGCGCCCCTCCCGCCGCCTTTGCGTTTGCTGTCGGTGCTCACTGAAACAGGTTGTCCAAAGCGGTCGGTGAGGCGTTGAAAACTCTGGGGGCGTTGGCGTTTCTTTTCTTCGGGCACATAGTGCTGCGAGGCGAACGCCTGCATCCAAGCCACCACATCTGCAGGTGCTGGAACCGTTTCAACGGTTTCTTGAGCGTCCAGCCACCGGCCCGCGTCGTGGTAACTCAAACTCACCGCTTGGGGCACCGCTGTAGGCTCGCTGCCGTCTTCTTGGTCAATCAGTCGCCACATCACAAAATAGCAAGGCGTGGGTGAAGTGGCATTGAGCCAATAGCCTTCTGCATCGTCGGCAAAAAGCACCACTGACCCGCTGGGATAGAGCCACAGCGATTCGTTTTCTGCCTGACGCAAGCAACGCGGCTCAAGACCAAACCCAGTTTCGTGGGGCACCACATCGGCCAACACCCAACGCCAAGGTTGCCAACGGGCCATCGGGCCCTGCACCGCTTCACGGCGCATCAGCACTGCCACATCAATTTGTGGACGAGGAGACATGTTGGGCAAACCCTTTGAATAAAAGAGGGGCAATGGGCCACTGAAAAATGGCTGCAGTTGATGGTGTTTCCGGTCTTTGCAATGACAACGCAGAAACCGCGCGCGGACAAGAATACCGCACCTGGGTGAGTTCCTGCTTGGCCTTAACCATTGCACTTGTCTTTACAAATGGATTTGATTTTCCATTGCCCGCAGAGCTTGAGCGCAGGTGAAGGGCATCGCCCAAGATTACGCGGTGGTCGCCACCTCAATACGCACCGCGCAGTACTTGAACTCTGGAATCTTGCCAAACGGGTCGAGGGCAGCGTGGGTGAGCTCGTTGGCTGCAGCCTCAACAAAAGCAAACGGAATAAACACCGCACCAGCAGGTGTCCCGTCGTCTTGCCGCAGCATCAGCTCGACGGCTCCGCGGCGCGAGGCCACACGAATCCGCTGCCCCGGCTGCAGCTGCAGACGGGCCATGTCGGAGGCGCACATCGAAGCGGTCGCAGCAGGCTCCAACGCATGCAACACCGTTGCACGGCGCGTCATGCTGCCGGTGTGCCAATGCTCAAGTTGTCGCCCGGTGATCAAGACCATGGGGTAGTCGCTGTCGGGTTGCTCGTGCGCCGAAATCACGTCCACCGGTACCAAATGGACTCTGCCGTCGCGGGTCGGAAATTGGTCATGGAAGACGATGGGTTGCCCCGGGTCTTCGGCACTCACACACGGATAGGTCACAGAGCCGGCATTCAAACGCGCCCAATCGATGCCCCCAATGGATGGGGCCATGGTTTGGCGCATTTCTTCGTACACAGCGGCCACGCCTTCGTGCTCACCGGCGTAATGCCAGTTCAGCCCCATGCGTTGAGCGATTTGCTGAATGATCCACAAATCAGGTTGGGCATCGCCCGGTGGCGACACCGCTTGGCGTCCCAGTTGCACGGTCCGGTCGGTGTTGCTCACCGTACCGGTTTTTTCGGGCCACGCCGTGGCAGGCAAGACCACATCGGCCAGCCAAGCGGTTTCGGTCAAGAAAATGTCTTGCACCACCAAGTGCTGCAGGCTGGCCAATGCGTGGCGCGCGTGGTGCAGATCGGGGTCGCTCATGGCCGGGTTCTCGCCCATGATGTACATGCCCCGCACCTTGTGGGGGTCTGACTCGGGGGCCAAGGCTTGGTGCATGATTTCGACCACGGTATAGCCCGGCTGGTTATCGAGTGGGGTGCCCCAAAATTGCTCAAACCAAGCGTGCGCCGACGGGTCGCTGACCCGCTGGTAGTTGGGAAACATCATCGGGATCAGCCCCACATCGCTGGCCCCCTGCACGTTGTTTTGTCCACGCAACGGGTGCAAGCCGGTGCCCGGCCGGCCAATCTGGCCCGTGATGCTGGCCAAGGCAATCAGGCAGCGCACATTGTCGGTGCCATGCACATGCTGGCTCACGCCCATGCCCCACAAAATCATGGCGGCTTTGGCGCCGGCGTAAGCCCGAGCCACTTCGCGGATGGTCTGCGCCGGTATGCCGCAGACCTCGCTCATTTTTTCGGGCGAGTAGTCTTGCACATGCCGCTTGAGCGCTGCCACGTTGTCGGCCCGTGTGGCCAAAAACGCCTCGTTGCACAAGCCCTCGGTCACGATGACGTGCAGCATGGCGTTGAGCAAGGCCACATCGGTATCGGCTTTGAACTGAAGCGTGCGCCAAGTGTGCCGCCCAATGTCGGTGATGCGGGGGTCGGCCAACACAATGCGCGTCCCGCGTTGGGCCGCGTTTTTCATCCAGCTGGCGGCCACGGGGTGGTTGGCGGTGGGGTTGGAGCCGATCACCAAAATCAGGTCGGCATGTTCCACATCGCGCACCGGGTTGCTGACCGCGCCCGAGCCCACGCCTTCCAGCAAGGCCGCCACGCTGGAGGCATGGCACAGCCGAGTGCAATGGTCGACGTTGTTGCTGCCAAAACCTGTGCGCACCAGCTTTTGAAACAAATAAGCTTCTTCGTTGCTGCCCTTGGCAGAGCCAAAACCGGCCAGAGATTTGGGGCCATATTGGTCACGCAACGCGTTCAGCGGTTGCGCGGCCAAGGCAAGCGCCTCTTCCCATGTGGCCTCGCGGAACACCTCGCGCCAATCGGTCCGGCCATCCAACAGCGCTACCTCTTTGGTCACGCCGGGTTTGCGAATCAAGGGTCGGGTGATGCGGTCGGGGCTGTGGATGTAGTCCATGCCAAAGCGTCCCTTGACGCACAAGCGCCCTTCGTTGGCTGGGCCTTCGCGGCCTTGGACACTGATGATTTTGTCGTCACGCACTTGGTAGGTGACCAAACAACCCACGCCACAAAACGGGCACACCGAGTCCACTTGGCGGTCCACCTTTTGGGCTCCCATGTGGCTCTTGGGCATGAGCGCGCCCGTCGGGCAGGCTTGCACACACTCGCCACAGCCGACACAACTGCTGGTCCCCATGGGGTCGTTCAAGTCAAACACCACTTGGGTGTGCGCACCTCTGAAGGCCAAGCCAATCACGTCGTTGACCTGCAGGTCACGGCAAGCGCGTTGGCAGCGGTTGCACTGAATACAGGCGTCCAAATTCACGGCCATGGCCGGGTGCGTCAAGTCTGCGGGCACGGCCTCGCGGCGCAACTCAGCCAAGGCGGGTCGCACAGCCACGCCGTGGTGCTCGGCCCATTGGCTCAACTCACCATGTGGGGCTTCGGCCCTGTCGTCTAACCACTTGTGCCCTTGCTCGGGCAAGTCGGCCAGCAACATTTCGAGCACCATCTTTTGGCTTTTGACGGCGCGCTCGCTGTCGGTGCGCACCTGCATGCCGGGGGTGGCACTGCGGCAGCAACTGGGGGCCAGCGTGCGCTCGCCCTCAATCTCCACCACACAGGCACGGCAGTTGCCGTCAGGCGCCAAGCCTTCTTTGTGACACAGATGGGGAATGGCGATGCCCAGGTCTTTGGCGATATTGAAAATACTTTGCCCCGGCGCCGCCTTCACGCTTTGCCCATTCAGGGTGAATTCAACGGCGCTCATCGCGTGGCTCCTACTTCGTGTGGGAAATACGCCAACACGCACCGAATCGGATTGGGCGCGGCCTGCCCCAAGCCACAAATTGACGCATCGCCCATGACTTGCGCCAAGTCATTCAGTGTCTCGGTGTCCCACACCTCAGCCGTCATGAGTTGCGCGGCTTTGTCGGTGCCCACGCGGCAGGGGGTGCATTGCCCACAACTCTCGTGTGCAAAAAATCGCATGACATTCAAGGCTGCATCACGGGCACTGTCGTGCTGACTCAACACCATGACGGCGGCCGACCCGATGAAACAGCCGTAGGGTTGCAAGGTATCGAAGTCAAGAGGGACATCGGCCAGATGCGCGGGCAAAATACCCCCACTGGCCCCACCGGGCAAATAGGCATACAGCGTGTGCCCCTCGGCCATGCCGCCACAGTATTCGTCCACCAGTTCACGCAAAGTGATGCCCGCTGGCGCAAGCTTGACACCGGGTTCTTTCACGCGACCACTCACACTGAACCGGCGCAGACCGTGCCGGCCATGGCGACCTTGCGAGGCAAAGCTGTGCGCGCCGTTTTCCAACAACTCGCGAATCCAATACAAGGTTTCAAAATTGTGCTCAAGCGTCGGCCGCCCCCACAAACCCACCTCGGCAATGTAGGGAGGGCGCAGGCGCGGCTCACCCCGTTTGCCTTCAATGCTTTCAATCATGGCGGACTCTTCACCGCAAATGTAAGCACCGGCCCCTCGGCGCAACTCAATGAGGGGCAAGGGGCAAGGCGGGTCGGCCCGCAAATCGGCCAAGGCCTGCGTCAACAACAAGCGGGCCTCATGGTATTCGTCGCGCAGATAGATGTAGACCGCATCAATGCCCACCACTTGGGCCGCAATGAGCAGCCCTTCCAGAAAACGGTGGGGGTCTGACTCGAGACAGGTGCGGTCTTTGAAAGTGCCAGGCTCGCCCTCGTCAATGTTCACTGCCATCAACCGAGGAGCCGCTTGGCTGCGCACAATGCGCCACTTTCGACCAGCCGGAAAACCTGCGCCACCCAAACCCCGCAGCCCTGAAGACTCGAGTTGCTGAATCACTGCTTCAGCTTCGAACTCGCCAGCGGCCAATTGCTGCGCCCAGCGGTAGCCACCGGCTTGGACATAGTCTTTCAGCTGCACCGCATGCGGCAATGCATGGGGTTGAGTTTGGTGCTTTGCCACGCGCTCGGACACAGCGGCCACACTGGCCTTGGACACCGCTTGTTGCCCCACCTGCGCCGCGGGTGCTTGCTCGCAACGCCCCAGACACGGCACGGGCACCACTTTCACATCCAGCAACTGAGCTTGCAATTGGCGCAACAAGGTACCGCTGCCGGCAAGGGCACAACTCAAGCTGTCGCAGACCCGCACCGTGATGCGGGGTGCGGGCTCGTCGTCTTTCAAAATCTCAAAGTGGTGGTAGAACGACGCCACCTCAAACACTTCCACCACAGACAAGCGCATCTCAGCGGCCAAGGCCACCAAATGCCGCTCAAACAGTCCCCGAAAATGGTCGTTCAGCACATGCAAGTGCTCGATCAAGAGATCCCGGCGGTGACCTTCTGCCGGCGCCAGTCCAATCAGTGATTGCACATCGGCGCGCGCCTCAGGCATGACTTGACGGCCCTTGAGGTGAGCACGGGGCTTGCCCAGCGCTTGCCGCATTTGGCTCAAATCAATGCGTGTTTCAGAAGGTGTTGGGGCCTGCATTGAATAAAAGTGGTTCGGGGTTGCTCACGCTCAGATTGAACCGTCGGTATGCAGTCGGTGCCTTTGCGCAGAAGGGCCGCTCAATAGGTTTCCAAATGCAGACGGCCTTCTTTCTTCAGCGAACTGCCGACACTTTCCCAGTCGAGTCCGGCATTTTGGGCAATGTCGCGCAAGGCCATGACCACGCCCTCTTCCATGCTTTTGAGGCCACACACATAGAAAAATGTGTTGCTGTCTTTCAACAAGGCAGAGACATCAGCGGCGCGGTCGCGCAAAGCGTCTTGGACATAGCGCTTGGTTTTGCCGGCTTCACGCGAGAACGCAAACTCGATGTCAATGAAATCTTTGGGCAAGTTGTTCAGTGGGCCAAAGTAAGGCAATTCAGCCGGCGTGCGTGCACCGAAAAACAGCATCAACTTGCCGCCTTCGAATTTGCCGCTGGCCCGCAGACGACGACGCCATTCGGTCATCGCGCGCATCGGCGCACTGCCCGTACCGGTGCAGATCATCACGATGTTGCTCTTGGGGTGGTTGGGCATCAGGAAGCTGGCGCCAAAAGGCCCGATCACCTGCACTTTGTCACCCACTTTCAGGTCGCACATGTAGTTAGAGCCCACACCCCGCACCGGCTGGCCATCGTGGTCTTCAAGCACCCGCTTGATGGTGAGCGACAGGTTGTTGTGGCCCGGCCGCTCGCCGTTGCGCGGGCTGGCAATGGAGTATTGGCGAGCGTGGTGCGGCTTGCCCTTGGCGTCTTCACCCGGAGGCAGGATGCCGATCGACTGGCCCTCCAGCACAGGGAAAGGCAGGTTGCCAAAATCGAGCACGATGTGGTGCGTGTCGTAATCGTGTTGACCGGCCTGTTGGCCAACTTCGGTCACGCGCAGGTTGCCCGTCACGGTGGCGGTGATGGTTTTCTCAGCGGCTTTGGGGCCGTAGAGGTTGGTGTAAGCGTGGGCCGCCGACCAAGGGGGAATCGTCGCGCCGTAATGGACAGAGTTGAAACCCGAGGCCGCCGCAGTGCTGGCGGCCGATGAAGCAGAAGCGGCTGACGCTGCAGCAGAAGCCTGCACACCCGCTTGGGCTTCTTCTTGGTCAGCGCCGGCATCGCCACCACCCGCGGCCGCGAGTTCGTCGGCACTCAGCTCGGCGGGCAGCTCGTCCCATTTGAGCTGCTCTTCGATGCTGTAGGCCTTGGCCTTGGGCATCATGCGCCAGTTGTCAATCGAGCCGGTCGGGCATGGCGAAATGCAGTCCATACAACCGTTGCAGATGTCGGCCTTGACCACGTAGTTGAGCGAGTCGTGCGTGATCGCGCCCACCGGACAAATCGCTTCGCAGGTGTTGCAGCGGATGCAAATTTCTGGGTCGATCAGGTGTTGCTTGATCAGCGTCGCTTCGGTGCTCATGTCTTGGC